>JBQCEL010000336.1:0-5406 GCA_051960255.1 Rhizobiaceae bacterium | reverse complement strand
CCGTAGAGGATCGGATACCAATAGGCGCGGGGCCATTCGATGACGCGCCCGTCGGACAGGAATTCCCTGAGGTAACGGCGCATCGAGGCTTTGTCCGTGCCCTCGGGCGTGCCGAGATTGACGAGCAAAACGCCGACCTTGCCGATGCGAACCGCAGGATGGCCGGTGGGAAGACCGGACTACCGCTCGGCTGGTTCGGTGCTTGTCGTCGATACGTCCACTTATCGCCTCCGGATGTCGCCTAGTTAACGAATGGAGGGAAGATTTCAATGCCGCTCGTGGCCGCAGCTGCCGGCGATTTCAGATCGCTCAAGGGATGATTAACGTATCGCCGGCATGGATCGGTTTGCCCTTGAGCGCAGGATTGGCATCCGCGATCGCCTTCCAGCGGCCGCCTTCGCCATAGAGACTGCGCGCGATTGTCCAAAGGCTGTCGCCCCGCTCGACCGTGTAGGTGCGGGCGGACGGTTTTTCCGGCACGACTGGGGCCTTTGCGGGCGCTTGCTTTACAGGCTCTTTCGGTTCGGGCTCGACTGGGACGATCGGCGGCTGGAACGCGATGGTTCCCGACATGGCGGGCAGGTCGGGCACTTCGGTTTCCGCCGTGGCGGCGGCAGGCGTCTCTTTGGCGGAAGCCTTTACTTCGGTCGCAGCGGCTGGCTCCTGCTTTTTCCGCGGCCCGTTGATCACGACCGGCGTGACGTTGCGGATGCGGCCGTCCAGATGCGGTGTATAGGGCTGATGTTTCTGCAGGTAGTCCGCGAGAACATCCGCCAGATTCGGCCCAAAGTCATAGGCGTCCTTCGCCTTGTCACGAAGGACAGCATAGCCGTCGCCGCCGGCGCGCATATAGTTGTTGGAGACCACCAGGTAGGTTTTCGCGGGATCGATCGGCTTCCAACTGGCGCCATCGAGCACGTCGACCGATTTGATCCGGCCGCCATTCGGCGGCATCGAACGATCGAAAGTATAGCGGAGGCCCGAAACCTGGGGGAAACGGCCGGCATTTTCCTCGATCTGGCTGACGCCGTTTTCGAGTGCGGCGACAATATCCTTGCCTGAAAGCTGGAAAGTGGCGAGGGTATTCTGGAAGGGCAGTACATCCAGCACTTCGCCCATCGTCACCTCGCCGGCGCCGATCGAGGCCCGCACGCCGCCGCTGTTGATGATGGAGATCGTTACGCCCTGCTTGCGCACCCGCTCCAGCATCGCGTCCGCGACGAGATCACCCATCGCGCATTCCTGCTTGCGGCAGGTCTCGCGATCGCCGTCGATCGACGCGCTGGCTTCGGCGACGGGCTTGGCCTTGAGCGCGGCGATTGGACCCGAGAGTTCCCGGACCCGGGCTTGCACGACCGGGTCGGGCTTGATGCTCTGATCGAGCGGAATCGGGTCGCCGGAGGCTTCCTTCACCACACCCTTGTCGTCGAAGGTGACGGTGACTTCGCCGAGATATTTGGAATAGGACGCGGCGGTGACGATCGGCACCTCATAGCCTTGCGGGTTTTGAACGAAGGTCGGATAAGGACCAGCCGCCTTGGGATCGGTGTTCGACAGCAGCGTGTGCGAATGACCGCCGACGATCACATCGACCCCGGGAATCTTGGCGATCACGCTCATGTCCCGGCGGTAGCCGACATGGGTGAGCGCGATGATCTTGTTGACGCCCTCTTTCTGCAGGTCCTTCACGGCTGCGGTGATGGCGTCGACATCGTCGCCGATCAGCACATCTGGTCCGGGCGAAGAAATCACATCGGTGTCGTTGGCCACCGCGCCGACGATGCCGATCTTCTGCCCGCCAATGGTGAGCACGACATAGGGCTTCACACGGTAGCCGATCCTGGCATGGGCATCCGGCAGCACATTGGCGCCCAGGACCGGAAAGTGTACCTTGTCGAGGAAGGCTGCCAGCCCTTCCTCGCCATCGTCGAATTCGTGGTTGCCGACGGTCATCGCGTCGACCTTGAAGAGGCTCGTGAACTCGGCCTCTACCGCTCCCTTATAGGTAGTGTAGAAGAGCGATCCCTGAAAATTGTCGCCGGCGTCCAGCAGGATCACGTTCTTGCCGGCGAATTTCTGCCGTTCCTGGTCGATTGCCGTCTTCAGCCGCGCTGCGCCGCCGATACAGGCGCTCTTGCGCTCATCATCGGCGGAACAGGTCGCGTCGAACTTGTTGATCGGCTCGATGCGGCTGTGCCAATCGTTGAAGTGGAGGATCGTCAAGCTGTAATCGGCAAGCGCCACAGCTGTAGAAAAAGCCAGGAGCGGCGCCGCCAGAAAGGCCGCGAGGGCCATCTTTCTCATCGTCATTCTCCGCCCGCCAAACGGGCCACACAGGCTGTTGGAAAAGGTCGCGGAGAGTCCCTTAACCTAAGCCTGCCGGCGATTGAGCACGAAACGTGTTCCCGACGCCAGGGTGCAGTTCATTTGGTTCCCTCCGCCGACAAGGAGGCAGGCCGCCGTGGTCCGCTTCTGGCTCTTGATCGAATAGAAATCGAGATCGATCGTCGATTGGTCGCGGACGGAATAGGTCCCGCTCGTCAACTGCTCGCCGGTCTGGACGGAACGGGATTCGAATGTGCCGTTGCGAAGCGTCGAAACCGCGACGCCGTCCGTGCCGATCCATTGCCCGTCGAAGGGCGAGGAGGCGACCGGCGCCACCACGGGTCTACCCGTTCCGCGAGGTGTCGATTGGCAACCGGCCAGAACCATCGCAAGTCCACTGAAAGCGGCCAGAGCGGCCACGCGCGCATTCATCATCCCGATCATCCTCTCCTCGGTCCGATTTGCTTCGTCTTGGCCCGAAAAGGGCTCGAAAGCAAGGACAGCACTGCGGCGCACCATCGCACCCGCGCGTAGAGGAATGCTCAGCGCACCAAAACGTTGCGAAATTGCCACGGGTCGCGAGGGTCGATGTCCTCCTCAAAGAGGCCGGGCCGCCCTTCGAGCGGTGTCCAGTCCGTGTAGTAACCCTTGACCGGACCGAGATAGGGAAATTGCACATCGAGGCAGCGGCGGTAATCCATCGCGTCGGTCTCGACGATGCCGGCTTCGGGATTTTCAAGCGCCCAGACCATGCCGGCCAGCACCGCGGAACTCACCTGCAGGCCTGTCGCGTTCTGGTATGGCGCGATTTTGCGGGTCTGGTCGAGCGAAAGCTGCGAACCATACCAATAGGCGTTCTTCGCATGGCCATAGAGGAGCACGCCCAATTCATCGATGCCGTCGACCAACTCGTTCTCATCGAGAACATGCTGGACCGGCTGCGGCTTTCCTCCGGCGCCGAACATCTCATGCAGCGACAGAACGGCGTCGTTTGAGGGATGATAAGCGTAGTGACAAGTGGGGCGATAGCTCACCTTCTCGTTCTTGTCACTCAGCGTGAAGAATTCGGCGATCGAGATCGATTCGTTGTGGGTGACGAGGAAGCCGTATTGCGCGCCGAGCGTCGGGCACCACGTCCTGACGCGCGTGTTGGCGCCCGGCTGCTCCAGATAGATCGCGCTCTTGGGACCGTATGACTGCTCGCGCGCATTCTGAGGCGCCCATTTTTCATGCGTGCCCCAGCCGAGTTCGGCTGGTTGGAGACCTTCTGCGATGAAACCTTCCACCGACCATGTGTTCCAGAAGACATTCATCGGCTTCGGTTTTTTCGTGCGCTGGGTATCGCGCTCAGCAATATGGATGCCCTTGACGCCGGCGTTCTTCATCAGCTTCGCCCAACCCTGGCGGTCGGAGGCTGCCGGTTCCTCGAATTCCAGCCGCAATTCGTTCGCCAGATCGACCAGCGCTTTTTTCACGAACCAGGACACCATTCCCGGATTGGCGCCGCAGCAGGAAACGGCTGTCGTGCCGCCGGGGTGTCGCGTTTTTTCGGCCACGACGGTCTGGCGCAGCGCATAGTTCGTACGCGCGGCGTTATCTGCTTCGGCGTCGAGATAGAAACCCGGCCATGGCTCGACGACCGTATCGATATAGAGGACGCCGAGCTCGCGGCAGAGCTTCATGATGTCGAGGGACGAGGTATCGACGGAAAGATTGACGCAGAAGCCCTGGCCCTCGCCCTTGGTCAGGAGCGGCGTCAGCAGTTCCTTGTAGTTCCCCCTCGTGACCGCCTCCTGGACGAACGCGATGCCGCGATCGTCGAGAAGCTTCCTGTTTTCATCGTTGGGGTCGATCACGACCAGGCGCGACTTGTCGAATTTGAAATGCCGCTCGATGAGAGGCAGCGTGCCGCGCCCGATCGAGCCGAAGCCGATCATCACGACAGGACCGCTGATCTCTCCATGGATGGGCCAATTCGCTTTCGCCATTCCGCAAAACCCCTTTCGTTCGAGCATAATCGGTCAACATTGGTGGCTAACCCATATGCCGGTCATAATAAAGGGGCAGGATAGAGGGGATTCCGAAGCGGGTTCCTGGGCGGCTTAGAAAAGAGGGAGGCGCGCCTCCTCAGTCGAGCGCCTCCAATTCGCTGATCAATCCATCGATGACGGACAGGCCTTTCTGCCAGAATGCCGGATCGGAGGCATCGAGGCCGAACGGCTTCAGAAGTTCGGAATGATGCTTGGTGCCGCCGGCCTTCAGCATCTCGAAATACTTCTCTTGGAATCCCGTTTCGGCGTTCTGATAGACGGCATAAAGTGAATTCACCAGGCAATCGCCAAAGGCGTAGGCATAGACGTAGAAGGGCGAATGGATGAAGTGCGGGACGTAGGTCCAGAACGTCTCGTAGCCTTCGCGCAGCCTGATCGCGGGGCCGAGGCTCTCCGACTGTACCTCCAGCCAGAATTCGCCAATCTGGTCCGAGGTCAGTTCGCCCTTCTTACGCTCGGTGTGGACCTTGCGCTCGAATTCGTAGAAGGCGATCTGGCGCACGACCGTGTTGATCATGTCTTCGACCTTCTGCGCCAGCATGGCCTTGCGCTCGCGCCGCTCTGTCGTCCTGTCGAGCAATGAACGGAAGGTCAGCATTTCGCCGAAGACCGACGCCGTTTCGGCAAGCGTCAGCGGCGTCGACGCCATCAGCGGCCCCTGGGCGCCCGCCAACACCTGGTGTACGCCATGGCCAAGCTCATGCGCCAGCGTCATCACATCCCTGGGCTTGCCCATATAGTTCAGGAGCACATAAGGATGGACGGAAGGCACGGTCGGGTGCGCGAACGCCCCCGGCGCCTTGCCGGGGCGCACCGGCGCATCGATCCAGCGGCGGTCGAAGAAGGTCCGGGCGATATCCGCCATTTCCGGCGCGAAGCGGTGATAGGCGGAGAGCACCGTGTTTCTTGCCTCCTCCCAGCCGATCGTCGCCTGCGGGGTATCGGGCAGCGGCGCGTTGCGATCCCAATGGTTCATCTGGTCCATGCCGAGCCATTTGGCTTTCATCGCGTAATAGCGGTGGGAGAGGCG
>JBQCEL010000335.1:0-13030 GCA_051960255.1 Rhizobiaceae bacterium | reverse complement strand
AACGTCATGCGCGCCTTCCACCGGCACGTCGAGAACCGGCAAACAATCGGCATCAAGGCCGTGCCGGGTAAGATCGACCGCGTGGAGCCGCGACATCAGCCAGGCGGCGCGCAGCCCCGCCTCGCGGTCGCGGCGGTAGATGTCGCCGAGAGCGGCGGCGGGCGGATAGTTTGGCGCGAGCGGCGGTCTGAGGCGTTGGACGCGCCCACCTTCCTGGTCGACGAAGACCAGCGCATCCGGTCGGCCGACCGCATCGCGCATCGATGCCGCAAGGTCCCTCACCTGCCCGGTTTCCGAGACATTGCGCGCAAAGAGGATGAAGCCCCAAGGCCGCTCATCCCGGTAGAAGGCGATTTCATCGGGCGTCAGGCGCAATCCGGCCGCGCCCAGGATCATGGCTTTTGATTCGCTCATGACCGGAGATTAGCGCGAACGGCGGGAAATCCCTATCCCGCACCGGAGATCGCTTGGAAAACGCAAAACCGCCGGCCTTTCGACCGGCGGTTCGGCATTCGATGGCTGGCAGGCCTATTTGGAGACGAAGCAGTTTCCGCCCGCGGCCTTGTATTTGGTGCAGAGCGCGATCGCCTCGTCGCGCGAAGAGGCCGGGACGCGGACGCGATAATAGGTGCCCTTGCCTGAAATCTCGGCCTTGACAATATCGACGCCATGCCCGCCCAGAACGCTTCCATAGCGGTGCGCGAGATGCTGATAACTTGCCTGTGCCGCCTGCGCGGTCGGTTGCGAGGCGATCTGCATCGCCCAGCCCGCCGACACGGCCGGATGAGCGGGCGTCGCCTCAAGCGCAGCCACCTTCTCGTTGCCGGGCTCGCTCCTGGCCGGCTCCTTGATCGAAACCGGCTGTAAGGCAGGGCGCGAAGGCGTGACGTCGACATGCTGCGGCGTCACGACGGCCTGGTTTTCCGCTTTCTGGAGGTGTTCAGCCGCACTTGCGGACTTGGCGCCAGCCGCCGCTTTGACAGCCGGTTCCTCCAGCGCGGCGGTCGCCACGCTCTTCGGCTCTGCCGCCGGCGTGGCGGCCGGCAGAGGAGTCGGCACCATTGTTCCGTCCGGCTTGACGATCATCGTCCGCACCTTGCGCGGTTCGACGGCGATCACGTCATCCGCGCGGCTGGTATCCGTACCCGTCGCATGGGAAGGCGGAACACGATCCTGGTTCTTCTGCGGCTCGCCGGCATCCGATTTCGCCAGCGCTGCGATCTCCTGGCTGCTGGCTTGCGGAATCTTCGGCATGTCGACGCCGGGAAGGGTTGAAGCGGAAGCAGCGTTTTTCGCCTGGGCGCTGAGATCGACCGGCTTTTCCTCCGATGACACCAGCTTCTGCTGCTCGATCGGCGCGGCGACGTCGCCATCGGCAACGCGCTTGTAAACCTGGTTGTTCTGGTTCGGCACCTTGGCGCCGCCAGGGTGTTTCGGCTTCATCTTGACTGGCTGAGCATCCGCCTTGAGGAGAACCGGACCGCTGCTCTTCGTCGAATGATGCAAATAGGAGAAAGCGCCGACGGCCGCCGCGATGAAAGCGCAAGCGATGATGGCATCAACCGCCAGAGCCCTTCTTTTTTTGTCACGAACGGCAAGAGGGGTTGAGGATGGATAGGCCGGGGTCTCCTCTGGCATCCCGGCATAGGCCGAGGCCGCGGCGGCCTCGTAATATTCGTCCTGGAAGGCATACGCTTCGGGGCCGTAGCTGGCCCCAGCGGGAGCCCGGGTCTGAGCGGCCGGACTTGCCGCAGTGGCCGGCATGCCCGCCGCAGCGCGCGTCGGGAGTTCGTGCTCGGAGAAGTCGAATTCCTCCGAGGAAAAGAGTTCCTCGATCTTGGCGGTGAGTTCGTCGTCCTCTTTCGAGGAAGATGATTGCTCGCTCGCTTTGCGTTCCTTCTCCTGCAAATCCGAAAAGGCGGTGACGAACTCCTGGTCGAGTTCGTCGAAGACCGGCGCAGGCGGCGGCGCCTCTTCCGCCGGAGGCGTCGGGATATCGAGATCGTCAACGATGGCGACCGCCGGTTCGGGCACGTCGATCGTTTCGATTTCCGGCATTGCAGCCGGCGGGGCGGTAATGTCACTCGTGCGCGCGGCGGGGCGCTGTACATCCGCCTGCGACAGGGCCAGAACTGGAGCAGCGGGCTCTTCGACAGCGTCCTCCGCCCGGAACCTGCCATCCAGCACCGCCATCTCGAGCGCATCGGCCGGAATTTCGTCCTTTAGCTCCTCCGCCCTGTCGGCTAATTCCGATTCATCCTCCGGCGCATGAACGGGCGCGGCGAAGGCCGTCTCTTTCTCGACAACGAAGGCAGGTTCCTGGACCTGTTGCTCGGGCCGGGGCGCCGGGGCGCGCGGCGGCTGCCGCATTCCCGGAGCAACGGGGGTCGCGCGCGAAAACAGATCGAGCGAGGAATAGAAACGGGCCGCGCCTTCGAAGCGTCGCGCTTCGCTGATCGCCTTGGCGGGCGCCGGCGGCGCCACTGGAGCATGTGTCTCCGCACCGAAATTCTGGGCCGGTGCTTCGCTTCCCAGCGCGGCGAGAGCGGCAAAAGGATCTTCCGGCTCCTTCACCTCTTCGGCTTCCAAAGAGGCCTCCGGCGCAAAGGAACCCTCTGAATCCAGATAGACGGCGGCATCCGCCTCCATCTCCTGGAACGGAGCCTCGAATGCGGATGGCGCATCGGAACCGACCGGCTCGGAGGGAGCATCGGGGCCATCATCCCGGTGCAATTGCGTCGTCCCGAACACCGTCGTGCGGGGCTGGGTGAAAGACTGGGCTTGCTCCGGCTGCTCCGAAGCGATCGCTGACGGTTCTTCGGTTCGGGCTTCATCCAGGGCCGGGGCGGCGGGAGCCTCGGCTGCCGGGGGCGTCGTGATGTAGGATGTGCTGATCTGGTAGACCTGCGCAGTACCGGAATAGGACGAACCCGACCGGTAGCCGGCGTCGGACAACAGGCGGTTCAGGCTTTGGGCAAATTCCGGCCCTCTGTCCTCGACAGCGGCCGCCTCGCCCGATGCGGGCTCGATCGCGGGAGGAGTGGGCTCGAAGCTCTCCAGTTCCGCAGGAGGCTCGATCGTGGCGGCGCGCGGCTCTTCCGCCTCCGCAAGGAATTCCTGCTCCGGCGGCAGGGAGGCCGCCTCTCCGCCGCCAGCCTCGAGCAAAGCATGCGCATCGCTTTCGCCGCCGAGTTCCTGCTGGAAAACGGAGGTCAGCACATCTTCGAGATCGTCGGCCGGCGGATAGGAAACAGCCTGGCTTGCGGGCGGGGCCGCTTCCGCATGAGGCGCATCCCGGCGGGTCCCGCCAGAGGGTTCGGCCTTCTGGCGGCTATCCTCGTGCTCGTCCGTGTCACCGAACTCGCCCATCAATTCTTTTTCGAGATCGATCTGGAAATCGTCTTCCGGACGCGGGGTCGGTTGAACCCGAGGATCGAAACCCATGATCCTCGTCAGCTCCGCAAACGGATCGCTTTCGCTGAAGTCTTGCTCACCCACCGCCTTCAACTGAGATTTGTTTGCCATGGCTTGTCCCACTCACACACATCTGGACGCCGGCGACGTCGCGTTTCGGCCGTTACCAAGCCAATGTGGGTAAATGGTGACAAGCGCCCCGCACCCTCTTAGCGCATCTCGCGGGGCGCGTCAGCCCCGATAAGCGCCAAACCTGAGGATAAAACATCCAGCACGGCTTGCACCAGACCCAGCCTGGCATTTGTCAATTCTGGGTCGTTAACCTTAACAAAACGTAAGTCCGGAAATTCCGTGCCGCGATTCCAGAGCGCATGGAAGGCGCTGGCTAGATCATAGAGATAAAATGCCAGCCTGTGGGGCTCGTGCGTGTCCGCCGCGCTTTCGATCAGGCGCGGATATTCGGCAAGTTTGCGGACAAGCCCGATTTCCGACTCGTCGGCGAGGCGGTGAAGCGCCTTTTTCAGCGCCGGACGATCGCCGACAGAGGCGGAAAGCTGTTCCCGCGCCTGGCGGAAAACCGAATGGCAGCGCGCCGAGGCATATTGCACGTAGAACACGGGATTATCCTTCGACTGCTCCGTGACACGGGCGAAATCGAAATCGAGCGGCGCGTCGCTCTTGCGGTAGAGCATCATAAAGCGGACCGGGTCGCGGCCGACCTCGTCGATCACGTCGCGTAGCGTGATGAACTCCCCTGCCCGCTTGGACATGCGCACCGGCTCTCCGTCGCGGAAGAGCTTGACCAGTTGGCAAAGCAGCACCGTCAGCTTGACCCGCCCGCTCGAGATCACCTCGGCCAGGGCTTCGAGCCTCTTGACATAGCCGCCATGATCGGCGCCCAGCACATAGATCAGCTCGTCGAAGCCGCGGTCGACCTTGTCCTTGAGATAGGCGACGTCGGCGGCGAAATAGGTGTAGGAGCCGTCGGACTTCACCAGCGGCCGGTCGATGTCGTCACCGACCTCGGTGGAACGAAAGAGCGTCTGCTCCCTGTCTTCCCAATCCTCGGGCTTCTGTCCCTTGGGCGGCGGCAGCTTGCCCTTGTAGACATAGCCCTTGAGCGTCAGGTCGTTGATGGCGGAACGGATCGCTCTCGCGCCATTGGCGTGAAGTGTACGCTCCGAAAAGAAGACGTCATGGTGCACGTTCAACGCATCGAGATCGGCCCGGATCATGGCCATCATGGCGTCGATCGTGCGGTCGCCGATAATCGCAATCGCCTCCTCTTCCGGCATTTCGAGAAGAGCGCGGCCGAATTCCTGCGCCAGCGCCTGTCCGACGGGGATGAGATAGTCGCCGGGATAGAGGCCGGCCGGGATTTCGCCGATCTCGTCGCCCAGCGCCTCGCGGTAGCGCAGGAAGGCGGAGCGGGCGAGAACGCCGATCTGCGCGCCCGCGTCGTTGATGTAATATTCCTTCGTGACCTCGTAGCCGGCGAAAGCGAGCAGATTGGCCAGCGCATCGCCCACGACCGCGCCACGGCAATGGCCGACATGCATCGGGCCCGTCGGATTGGCCGAGACATATTCCACATTGACCTTCTTGCCGGCGCCCATTGGCGAGCGGCCGTAATCCTGGCCGAGATCGAGCATATCGCCGAGTCGCGCCTGCCAGAAGGCGTGGCTGAGCCTCATATTGACGAATCCCGGTCCCGCCACCTGCGTTTCGGCGATATCGGGATCGCCGGCGAGAGCTTCCGCTATGCGCGCCGCCAGCGCGCGGGGGTTCTCGCCCACGGCTTTCGAGAGGACCATGGCGGCATTGGTTGCTATATCGCCATGCGTCGCGTCCCTCGGCGGTTCGGCAACGATGCGCCCGAGGTCCAGCGGTTCGCCGCCGGTCGTTTTGAGATCAAGTTCTTCTACGGCTTTCCTGATCCGATCGTTGAAATCGGCGAAGATATTCATTGATTTCTACCCGCATGGAGAAAAGGGGTTCTGCCGGCGGCATCGGCTTTGCCGCCGCCCGGACCCAAATCATCAGTCGCTGCCGCCTATCCCAAATCGGGTGTTCGGTCAAACAGCCGCCGATGTTCCTTTATCGCGTAGGTATCCGTCATTCCCGCCAGAAAATCCGCCACATGCCGTGCCTTAACGCGCTCGCCGGACTGGTCGAGCCCCTCGCGCCAGCCTTCCGGCATAGCGCGGGGATCGGCAAAATAGGCATCGAACAGATCGCGGACGATCTTTTCGGCGCCCCGCCTGATGGCGAGCACGCTTTGATGGTGGTAGAGGTTCTGGAAGAGAAAGGCTTTCAAACCCTTTTCCTCCCTCTGCAAATCTTCTGAGAAATGAATGAAAGAGCTGCGTGCGGCGTGGACGTCCTCAACGCTTTGGGGCTTTTCTTCTTCCAGCCGCGTCGAGGCCGTTCTTATGACGTCCTCCACCATGAAGGTGATCTGGCGGCGCATCAGCTCATGCCCGGTTCTGACCGGATCAAGGCCCGGATAAAGATTGCGGACCTGAGCGAGGATAGGCGCGGACAGGGGCGCTTCCTCCAGCATTTCCAGCGTCAGCAGCCCGGAGCGCAACCCGTCATCGATATCGTGCGAATCGTAGGCGATGTCGTCGGCGATCGCCGCGCATTGCGCCTCGACGCCGGCGAAACGGTCGAGTTCGAGATCCTGCAACTCGCAATAGTCGAGGATCGCCTGCGGCACCGGCCCTTGAAGCCCCCGCCCCTGCCGATCGACCAACGGGCCGTTGTGCTTCACGAGGCCCTCCAGCGTCTCCCAGGAGAGGTTCAGCCCGTCGAATTCGGCATATCGGCGTTCGAGCCGCGTCACGATGCGCAGCGATTGCGCATTGTGGTCGAAGCCGCCCCAGCGCGCCATCTTGCCGTTCAGCGCCTCCTCCCCGGTATGGCCGAACGGCGTATGGCCGAAATCATGCACCAGCGCGACCGCCTCGGCGAGGTCTTCGTCGCACCGGAGCGCCCGGGCAAGCGCACGGGCGATCTGCGCGACCTCGATCGTATGGGTTAGCCGCGTCCTGTAATGGTCGCTTTCATGGGCGATGAAAACCTGGGTCTTGTGCTTCAGGCGCCTGAAAGCGGTCGAATGGATGATCCTGTCGCGGTCGCGCTGGAACGGCGTGCGGGTCGGGCTCTCCGCCTCCGCGACAAGTCGGCCGCGGCTTTTCGCCGGGTCCGACGCCCATGGCGCCCTCGGCCGGTAGCCGAAGCCGATGGATTCCAGACCGTCCTGCATCGAACCTGCCGTTGACTTGTAACGCTCCGCTTCATACCTATTGAGCAAATGGAAATGCAAGGTGGCCGATGGGCGCGGACGTCAAGACAGCCATGTACAAGGTCGAGGTGACGGAAGCCGCGGCTCGCCGCATCGCCAAGATATTGGCTGCGGAGCCAGATAAAAACGCGCTCCGCGTCTCGATCGAAGGCGGCGGCTGTTCCGGCTTCTCCTACAAATACGATCTCGTCGGCGACCGCAATGCGGACGATGTCGCAATCGAACGCGACGGCGCCACCGTGCTCATCGACGAACTGTCGCTCGTCTATATGGGCGGCTCGGTCATCGATTTCGTCGACGACCTCATGGGCCAGTCATTCCAGATCAGGAATCCCAACGCGGTCGCCTCCTGCGGCTGCGGGACGAGCTTCTCGGTATAAGCTCCGATCCGTGTAGTTCCGGCCCATATAACGGCCGAAAGCCCCGGGCGGCGCCAGGCCGCCTGCTTCGTCTCATTTGCGACATCAGATATTACATGTTGTCGTCGTCATCATAATGATGATGGTGATGGTGGCCATCGTGATCATGTTCCACCACCACATAGTGACGACGGTGGTAGCGATGATGCGGCGCCACGATCACTTCGTGGTGACGGTGGCGCCAATGATGATGATGCGGATGGTCGGTCTCGACCACGACGGATTGGGCGCTGGCGGCGCCGGCGAGGAATAATGTCGCGATTCCGGCAAGCAGAAACTTCTTCATTGACCTTCTCCTGACAGAGTTAGGCCCCTTCCTTCTTGCAAAACGCCTCCGAACAGATTTGGTTTCCGGTATAGGATCTTTGCGCACGAGCGGTTTGCCGGCCATGTCGGGCTCCGTCAACCGGCCATGAAGGAAGTTGAAGGCTTCGATGAAGATCGCAACCTGGAACATCAACGGCGTCAAAGCCCGTCTCGAAAATCTTCTCCTGTGGCTGAAGGAAAGCGATCCCGACATCGTCTGCCTGCAGGAAATCAAGTCTGTTGACGACCAGTTCCCGCGCGCCGAGATCGAGGCGCTCGGCTACCATGTCGAGACTCACGGCCAGAAGAGCTTCAACGGCGTCGCGCTCCTGTCGAAGAAGCGTTTCGACGAGGTCAATCGCGGGCTTCCAGGCGATAGTGGCGACGAACAGGCGCGCTTCATCGAAGGCGTGGTCTCGACCGACGGCGGGGTCGTACGCGCCATTTCCCTTTACTTGCCGAACGGAAACCCGGTCGGCACGGAAAAATTCACCTACAAGCTGGCATGGATGGCGCGCCTGGAAAAATGGGCGGAAGAGCGGCTTCTCCTCGAGGAACCGATGATCCTGGCTGGCGATTACAATGTCATTCCCGAGCCGATCGACGCTAAAAATCCACAGGCTTGGGTCAGAGACGCGCTTTTCCAGCCGGAGAGCCGCAGCGCCTTCAGGCGGCTGGAAAATCTCGGCTTGTTGGATTCGGTCCGGGCCGGGAGCGACAATGGCGGCGTCTACAGCTTCTGGGACTATCAGGCCGGCGCCTGGCAGAAGGACAATGGCATCCGCATCGACCATCTGATGCTTTCGCCCGAAGCGGCCGACAGGCTCCTCTCCGTCTCGATCGAAAAGCATGTCCGGTCGTGGGAAAAGCCGTCGGATCATGTTCCGGTTTGCGCGGAACTGGCGTTCTGACGGCGGCCTCCGTTAAAGAGGCGGGCGCGCCTTCTATTTCTCGGCGGTTTCGCTTCCGGTGGTCCAGATCGTATCGGCGAGCGCGATCGCGGTGCGCCGGTCGCTTTCGCCTGAAAGCGCGAAAGCCTCTTCCTGCATGTTGCGGATCCATGGGCGGTCGTCCGGCGCGCAATGCGCGAGCGCCGCGGTCATCATGGCGAGGCCACGCACAGTCTTGCCCGCCTGGAAAAGCAGATTGCCCAACAATGCCTCGGCGCCGGCATGGCCCTTTTCGGCCGCCAGTTGGAGCCAGCGCCCGGCCTGCCTGATGCTCTCCTTCACGCCCTCGCCGTAAAGATACATCTTGCCGAGTTCAAACTGTGCGTCCGGATTGCGGTAGGTCGCCGCCGCCCGCATGTAATAATCCTGCGCGGCGGCCATGTTCGGCTTCACCGGCGTGTCGGGAATACCGGTCTTGTAGTAGCCCGCCAACGCCACTAATGCGTCGGAGACATAGCTGTCGTCGGGGCTTCCAGGCTCGACATCGTCCTGAACGATGCGGTTGAAGAATTTGAACGCTTCGTAGTCGTTGCGGGCGACCCCGTCGCCTTCGGCGTACATATGCGCCAGTTTCCAGCTCGCGCCCACCTGGCCGTTATCCGCGGCGTAACGATAGGCTTCGATCGCCTCGGCCTTATGGCCGTGCTTGTAGGCTGAAAAGCCGAAACGGAAGACGGCCCAGGGGCTGGATTTCTGCTTTTCGAAATTCTTTTCGTCGAAGGCATGGGCAGTGCCGATACCGGCCATGATCGCGCCCGCCAGAACCATCGTCAGGGTCATGGATCGAAAGGCCGGCGAAAAGATTCCCGACAGGCCTTTCGTCGCGGTCAAGCTGGGTCCGGACTCCCCCCCTGCACCCTTGTGCAGAAGCCCGGACATCGAAATTACTCTCGTGCCCATAGCAATCCCTGCCGCGCCATCTCGCGGCAATGTTCATCGGAACCCATTCCCTGAACTTAGTCCCGACGAGTGTTTTGGGTGCGCCGGGTTTATGGCGCAAAATGGGCAATTCTTCCCCTCCCCATGTACGGTCATTTGCTTAGCAAGAAAGTGTTGCTGAATCGTCACAACAAAGTAAGGAGGACCGGGAAATCAGCGAGAGAGAAAGCTTTGGACGGCAGAAGAAGCGGCTACGAAGCTTGATAAATTTTCATTCAAATTCAAGCCAATGCTTTCTTCTCCTGAACAAGAGAAATCAGTTTTCGCGCGTCTGCCGGCGCGGCGCTTTTGACGTCATTGTCGAAGAAACACCAGACGTCCCGCGCCTCTCCGCGGCATTCGTCGATGAAGGACGCCCAGTCGCGAAGCGCGGCGCCGGAATAATTGCCGTGATAGTGGCCGCTCGCGCCGTGGTTGCGGATATAGACCCAGTCCGCGCTGACCACACGCGGCGCCGGCGCGGCGTCATGATCGGACACGCACAACGCGACATTGTGCTCCCTTAGGAGATCGAAGACCGCCGGTTCGTACCAGCTCGGATGGCGGAATTCGACGCTATAGCGGCGAACGGGATTGAGCCTTCCCAGAAACCCCGCCAGGCGTTCCCGATCAACCTTCATCATCGGCGGAAGCTGGAACAGCACCGGCCCCAATTTGTGGCCCAGATGGTCGAGGCCGGTTTCCAGCATTTCGAGGGAGCGGTCGTCGACGAGCAAGCGCTTGCGATGCGTGATGAATTGCGACGCTTTCCATGCGAAACGGAAGTCTTCCGGCGTCACGTCGGACCAGTGATCGAGGCTTCTGGCGGTCGGCGTGCGGTAGAACGGCGCGTTGAGTTCGACGGCGTCGAATTGAGAGGCGTAATACTCGAGAGCCTTCGGCTTGCTGACCTCCTTCGGATAGAACGGCCCCCACCAGCCGCCATAATGCCAGCCGGACGTGCCGATCCGGACCTCATGGGCCGTTTTTCTGTTCCTCCTTTCCAACATGCCTTTCCTCGTCGGACTGCGAACTCGATCCCAACGCTCCGAAGCCAGGATAGGTCCATGCGAAGCCCGCGGATCGAAGCGAGATGCGAGGTTCGAAAGCCTCGAGCAGGCGCCTGCAACCATGTCGCTTCCTTCGCGCTTCTGGTCGCCGCCTCCGCAATCGCTTGTCATACCGCAGTCCATTATGCGGTCTGCTTATTCAGATCTTGCATGAGGCTTCACGATGACAGCAGCCCTTCACCCGGCCGATCCCACGATCGCCGCGGACAGGCCTCGCCGCGGCGGCCGCGCCGGCAAGCGCGCGGGAGCGTCGGGACATTTCGATCAGCCTGCTTTCCAACAATATCGCATCCCCTTCGAGCCGACACGTATTGTCTCCGATGACGAACTGGAATCGATCCACCTCGCCTCCTTGAGGGTGCTGAAGGAAATCGGTCTGGACGTGCTGCATGACGAAGCCCGCGCCGTCATGAAGCGATGCGGCGCGGATGTGGTCGATGGAGAAACGCGCGTTCGCTTCGACGGCGACATGATCCTCGAATGGGTCGCGCATGCCCCTTCGGAATTCACTCTCCATGCGCGAAACCCCGACCATGATCTGGTGTTCGGAGGCAAAAACCTTATCCTGGCGCAGATGGCGTCGGCGCCGAACTGTTCCGACACGGATAATGGCCGCCGGCCGGGCAATCAGGTGGACTACAGGAATTTCCTGAAACTCGCGCAGATGCACAATGTCCTGCAGTGCACCGGCGGCTATCCCGTCGAGCCGATCGACATCCATCCCTCGATACGGCACCTCGAGTGCCTGCGCGACCTGGCGATGCTGACCGACAAAGTGTTTCACATCTATTCGCTCGGTAAGGAACGCAATGTCGATGGCATCGAGATCGCCCGCATCGCGCGCGGCGTCAGTCGGGAGCAGATGGAGCGCGAGCCTTCCTGTTTCACCATTATCAACACCAATTCGCCGCTCAGGCTCGACATCCCGATGATGGAAGGCATCATACAGATGTCGCGCGCGGGCCAGGCGGTGGTCGTCACCCCCTTCACGCTTGCCGGCGCCATGGCGCCGGTGACGATCGCCGGCGCGGTCGTGGAGCAGAATGCCGAAGCGCTCGCCGGCATCGCTTTCTCGCAAATGGTCCGGAAAGGCGCGCCCGCCGGCTATGGCGGCTTCACCTCTAATGTCGATATGAAGTCGGGAGCGCCGGCCTTCGGCACGCCGGAGTACATGAAGGCGCAGCTTCTGGGCGGCCAGCTCGCGCGGCGCTACAACATTCCCTACCGCACCTCGAACACTTGCGCCGCCAATACGGTCGACGCGCAGGCGGCCTATGAAAGCGTCTTCTCGCTCTGGGGCGCCGTCCAGGGCGGCGGCAATTTCATGATGCACGGCGCCGGCTGGCTCGAAGGCGGCCTGCGCTGCTCCTACGAGAAGATGATCCTCGATATCGACCTCCTGCAGATGGTGGCGGAATTCCTGACGCCGCTCGATCTCTCCGAAGATGCGCTCGCCATCGACGCGATCCGCGATGTCGGCCCCGGCGGCCATTTCTTCGGCACCCCGCACACACAGGCGCGCTACAAGACCGCCTTTTACGCTCCGATCCTTTCCGACTGGCGCAATTATGAAAGCTGGACACAGGCCGGCGCCCCCACCGCGATCGAGAAGGCCAACCGCATCTGGAAAGAACGGTTGGCGGCCTATGAAGAGCCCTATATGGACCCCGCCATCCGCGAGGAACTCAACGATTTCGTCAACCGCCGCATCGCCGAAGGCGGCGCCCCGACGGATTTTTGAGCGAGATGGGAAAGGATCGACCCCCACTCCGATCGGCGTCGCCGACCACCTCTCCCCCGTTCGACGGGGGAGAGGAAGCGCCGGCCGCGATGCCGCGCTCCTTTCCTCTCCCCCCGCCGGGGGGAGAGGTGGCCCGAAGGGCCGGAGTGGGGGAAGGCGGCCGTGAAACGCGAAGCCGCCGCAAGATGGGCACAACAGAACGAGCGCGCGATCTGAGGCAGCGGGATAATCAGGCCGAGGCTCTGCTTTGGCTTGAATTCAAGCGTAGCAAACTTGGCGGCTACAAATTCACCCGCCAATTTCCCATCGGCCCCTACTTCGCCGATTTCTGCTGCCGAAAGCAAAAGCTCGTTGTCGAGTTGGACGGCAGCCAGCACGCCGACAGCCCCTACGACCGAAAGCGCGACGAGTTCATGCGCGCCCAAGGATTCTCCGTTCTCCGCTTCTGGAGCCATGATGCTCTAAAACACCGCACGTCCATCTGCGAAACCATTCTCGCCGCCCTCGACGGCCGGTTGGCAGAAGACGTAACGGCTACCGATCTCCGTTTTGTCTTCGCACAAAGTCTAGCGAATTGAACCACCCCCTCTCCGTCTCGCTGCGCTCGACACCTCTCCCCCACGTCGTGAGGGGAGAGGATAGACGGCCGCGAGTCTGGCGCCCATCCGCCACCCGCGAAGCGGGGGGAGGTGCCGAGCGTATGCGAGGCGGAGGGGGGCTAAACAATCGAGAAGGCTCATCCTCATGAAATCTCACGTTAAAGCGGTTGTCATCGGCGGCGGGGTCGTCGGCTGTTCGGTGCTCTATCATCTGGCGAAAGCCGGCTGGAAAGACATCATGCTGATCGAGCGATCGGAACTCACCTCCGGCTCGTCCTGGCATGCGGCCGGCGGCTTCCATACGCT
>JBQCEL010000334.1:0-2248 GCA_051960255.1 Rhizobiaceae bacterium | reverse complement strand
AGGCGCACGCATTCGCCGTCCTTCAGGTCGATGGCTGGGAAAAGGATCACGGTTCGGCGCCTTCCGTCATTGGGCCTCTTCCCATCAACGCCTCTAAACGCCCTCGACAATGGCGAGACGGGCCGTCGAGGCGGTCAGCCTGATCTTCAGGGCGTCCTGATATTCGGGTGAATGGTAACAGGCGAGCGCCTGTTCATAGGATTCGAACTCGATGACGACCTGCTTGTTGCCGGTCGACCCTTCGGGATCCTCATGCTTGCCGCCGCGCACAAGGAATCTGGCGCCATATTTCCCGAAAGCGACGGCGTTCGCGGCCACATAGTCGCGATAAGTCTCCGGATCGGTAATATCGACCATCGCGATCCAATAGCCTTTCTTGCTCATTCATGGCCTCCATTTGAGGAAATTGGCGATCAGGGCGAGCCCAAGCGCCTGGCTCTTTTCCGGGTGGAATTGCGTGCCGGCCAGATTGCCGCGCGCCACCGCCGCCGTAACGGGGCCGCCATAGTCCGCGACAGCGAGAACCTCCTCCGCACGCGCGGCGTCGAGATGATAGGAATGGACGAAATAGGCGTGCAATCCCGCCGGCCCGGTCGGAATGCCGTCAAAAAGGGAATGATTTCGCTCCAACGTGATTGTGTTCCAGCCGATCTGCGGGATTTTCAGCGCCGGATCGGCGGGCGTGATCTCCTTCACGTCACCGGCGATCCAGCCGAAACCCTGCGTGACGATCTTTTCCAAGCCGCGATCGGACATCAATTGCATGCCGACGCAGATGCCGAGAAAAGGCCGCCCTTTTTCAAGCGCGACCTCTTCGATCGCCTCGATCATGCCGGGAACGGCATCGAGCCCGGCGCGGCAGTCCGCATAGGCGCCGACGCCGGGCAGCACGATCCTGTCGGCGTTGCGGACACGCTCGGCGTCCGCTGTCAGGTCGATTTCGGCGGCAACGCCGGATTCCCGCGCCGCCCGCTCGAACGCCTTGGTGGCGGAGCGCAGATTGCCCGAACCGTAATCGATGATGGCGACGCGCATTGTCACGCTCCGCCCGGATAATCGAGAAGGCCGAGCCCCGGCTGATGGGGCCGCGCCGCGCCTGATCGTGTTCCGGGGTACGCCTGGGCGGTCGGGGCGGGTGACGCAGGCTCGTCCACCTCGCCCACTTCACTCAAATAGCGGATTTCAGCCTCCGGACGGTCATGGGCGTCGACCAAGCCATTCTCTTTCCAGCCGCGGCGGCGGAGCGCCGTCATTTCCAGCACCGATGCTTCAAAGCCAACCGCGAGGGACAGGAAGAATGCGAGGCAGAGGATGACGGCCGTGAACCGGCTCGTTTCCGCCGCTGCCACGAGCGATATCATCACCGCCAGAACGACGAACGCCTCGATCCACAACCGGCGCCAGAGAAACCATAGAAGCGGTACGAAAAAAGCCGGCCAGCGAAAGCTGTCGCGCACGAATACGGGCGATTCCCCGCTGCCAGGCTGCTCGAAAACGATATAGCTTGCCATGCGCTATCCGTTCAACGTGCCCTTGGTGGAGGGAATGGCGTCGCCCTGGCGCGGATCGGGCTCAATCGCCGTCCGGAGCGCCCGCGCCACCGCCTTGAAGCAGGTCTCGGCGATATGATGGTTGTTGGCGCCGTAGTGGTTCATCACATGCAGCGTAATGCCGGCATTCTGGGCGAAAGCATGGAAGAACTCGCGCACCAGTTCCGTGTCGAATGTGCCGATCTTGGGCGCGGAAAAGGACACGTTCCAGACGAGGAAGGGACGCCCGGAAACGTCGACCGCCGCCCTGGTCAGCGTCTCATCCATGGCGAGGTCGATGGAGGCGTAGCGCGTGATGCCGCGCCTTTCGCCGAGCGCCTTAGCCACCGCTTGGCCAAGCGCGATCCCCGTGTCCTCCACGGTATGATGATCGTCGATGTGCAGATCGCCCTTCGCCTTCGCGGTCATGTCAATCAGGGAATGCCGCGACAATTGTTCGAGCATGTGGTCGAAGAAGCCGACGCCGGTCGCGATCTCGGACCGTCCCGCGCCGTCGAGGTCGACGGAAACGGCGATTTCTGTTTCCTTCGTCCCGCGGCTGATCTCAGCCTTGCGGGCGTTCTTGCGGGTCGCCATGCTGGTTCTCTTCGCTGCTCGGGGCTGCTCGGGCGAGAGCCTTCTAACAGCAAGAACGGCCTATTTCCAGCTACCGCGCGAAGCCTGCTTTCTTGCCGCGGCGAGTCACTGGAATTGGCAAG
>JBQCEL010000333.1:0-11315 GCA_051960255.1 Rhizobiaceae bacterium | reverse complement strand
CCGCCACAATCTGGCGGCGCCGCGCCTGACGCCCGCCCGGCTCACGGCGCTTGCGGCGGAGGACTGGCCGGGCAATGTGCGGGAATTGCGCGCCGCTGCCGAACGTTTCGTGCTCGGCCTGCCGCCCGACCGGCCTGATGACGCTTCGACAGAAGAAGCCGGCGCGCCGGCGCTGCCGGAACAAGTCGCCGCCTATGAAGCCCGTTTGATCAGGGAGGCGCTCGACGCCAATGACGGCAACACCCAGCAGGCAAGCGCAGCACTTGGCATCCCTCGCCGAACATTGAGCGAAAAGATCGCCCGCTATGGGCTGAAGCCGAGCATCGCGACGACGTAGGCCTTTAGGGAGAAGACTTTACCTCTCGGCGAGCGAGGCGAGCCGCTTCAGCAGGAACGCACGTATTGCGGCATCGGATTCAAGTCCGATGGCGCGATTGTATGCGGCTTGCGCACCGGCGGCATCACCGGTTCGCCTGAGCAATTCAGCCCGCGCTGCCCAATAAGGTTGGTAATCGACCAAGCGCCTATCGCCGGAAATGCTGTCGAGGAGGGCAAGCCCTGCCGCGGCTCCATGGGCTTCCGCGGTTGCGACGGCATGGTTGAGCGCTGCAACGGGCGAGCCGGTGAGGGAGACGAGCATCCGGTAAAGCGCCTCGATCGCGTTCCAGTCGATTGTTCCCCGCCGCCGGCCCGCCACATGCGCCGACTGGATAGCCGCCTCGATCTGGTAGCGGCCGATCGTTCCGCCCACGCTCGCCTTTAGCAGAAGCGCTTCAGCTTCCTCGATCAGGACTGAATCCCATAGGGCGATATCCTGCACGGCGAGTGGCACGTAACCGCCATCGGCAGTGCGACGCGCCGAGCGTCGGGCCTCTGCGAACAACATTAACGCCAGCAAGCCGAGCCCCTCCGGCTCCTCGGGTAGGAGCGAAACGATCAATCGCCCGAGCCAGATCCCCTCTCCGGACAGGTCGCGGCGGCGCACCTCTACCCCTGTCGGGTCGACCCACCCTTCCGCATAAGTCGCGTAAACCGCTTCGAGCACGGCATCGAGCCGTTCGGGAAGGTCCGGACGCCCCGGTATGACAAATGGGATTCCCGCATGCCTGATGCGTGTCTTGGCGCGCACGAGCCTCTGGGCCATGGTGGCGGGCGAGACAAGAAAAGCCGATGCGATCGTCGCGGCATCGAAGCCGAGAACCGCTTGCAGCATCAGCGGCGCGCGGACCTGCGGATCGATTGCGGGATGCGCGCAGGCGAACATCAGTCGCAAGCGCTGGTCGGGGATATCCTTTTCGTCACTTTCGCCGATTTCGGCCGCGAGCATCTTAAGGTGATCGGCCGCAGCATCCGCCGTTTTCACGCGTCTCGCTGCATCGATGATACGTCGCCGCGCGGCTGTCAGCAGCCAGGCCTCAGGCTTTGCCGGAATTCCCATTTTCGGCCAATGCACGAGCGCGGCGGCGAAGGCGTCGCCCAGCGCATCTTCCGCGCCGGCAAGATCGCGCGTTCCCGCCGCGAGATAGGCGACGAGCTTGCCATAGCTCTGGCGCGCCGCCTCCTCGGCGGCGGCCTTCGCGCGATCATTGCCGGCGGCGGGCATGCTATTCCGCATACTCCCACATCGGCCGCACCTCGATCGTACCGCGCTGCGCGCCGGGACAGCGTGCAGCCCAGGAGAGCGCCGCATCCATATCCGCCGCCTCGATCATGTAATAGCCGCCGAGTTGCTCCTTCGTATCGGCATAGGGTCCGTCGAGCACTTTCTTCTGGCCTTCCTGGAAACGCACGCGCGTCGCCGTCGATGTCGGCCTGAGACGACCGCCGTCGAGCCAGACGCCCGCCTCCTTCATAGCGTCGGTATAGGCGAAATAGGCCGCCGTCATCTGTTCGGCGGCCTCCTTGGACGCAGCCTGGTAGTCGCCTTCATTGATATAGATGAGCAACATGTAACGCATTTTAGCCTCCGGTTCTCATTGCTGCCGGACGGACGTATCCGGCCGATGCCATGACGGGCATCCTCGCCTGGATTCGACAGTCTGCAAAAAATCTTTTTGCTTCCAACCGGCTCTTCCGGCGGATTTCCGCCGAATATCCGCGTCTCTCGGCGGAAAATTGCCGGCTCGGACTTCCTCACCGGCGCACAAAATCATCTAAACGGCTGATCCGAAAGCGGAATTTCTTTCCTCACCGGTTTGGCATGAAACGTGCCAAGCGCCAATGGGTGTCCGGTGGAGTCGCTGCCGGGCCATTGGCAACAGGGAGGGATTTCTCGACCATGAAATTTGTTCATCTCATCACCGCCGGAGCCATGGCGCTGACAGCCGGCTTTTCAACCGTATCGGCGCAGGCAGACGAATTCATCAATGTCCTGACCGGCGGAACGTCGGGGGTCTATTACCCGCTCGGCGCCGCGCTGGCGAAAATCTACGGCGAAAAAATTCCGGGCGCCCGCACGCAGGTTCAGGCGACCAAAGCTTCCGTCGAAAATCTCAACCTCCTGCAACAGGGGCGGGGCGAGATCGCCTTCGCTCTCGGCGATTCCGTTAAGGATGCCTGGGCCGGGAACAAGGAAGCCGGCTTCAAGAAGAAGCTCGACAAGCTGCGCGCCATCGCCGCCATTTATCCGAATTACATCCAGATCGTCGCCTCGAAGGACTCCGGCGTGACGGACCTCGCCAGCCTGAAGGGCAAGCGGCTTTCCGTCGGCGCGGCGAAATCGGGTACGGAGCTCAACGCGCGCGCTATCTTCAAGGCCGCCGGCATGAGCTATGACGATCTCGGCAAGACCGAATATCTGCCCTTCGGCGAGTCGGTGGAACTCATCAAGAACCGCCAGCTTGACGCGACGCTGCAATCGGCGGGCCTCGGCGTCGCCTCGATCAAGGACCTTGCCTCGTCTGTTCCGATCACCGTGGTCTCGGTGCCGGCGGCGATCGCCGAAAAGCTTGGCGCGCCGTTCCAGGCGGCAACCATTCCAGCCGGCACCTATGACGGCCAGACCGCCGACGTCCCGACGGTCGCCATCACCAACATCCTCGTCACGCGCGCCGACATATCGGACGAGGAGGCCTATCAGATGACGAAGCAGCTCTTCGAGAACCTTCCCGAGCTTGTCGCCGCGCACAAGGCCGCCAAGGGCATAAAGCTCGAAAATGCGATCAAGGGCCTGCCGATCCCGCTGCATCCTGGCGCGGAGAAATATTACCGGGAAAAAGGGCTCCTGAAATAGGGACGCGGCTCCTCATACCGGGAGCCTGAACAACGGCCGGGCGGCGGGCGTGACAGCCACGCCGCCCTCTTCTCAATCAAAATAGGATTGTTCCGGGAGGACCCATGATCGAGGCCAACACGCCGACCGACGAAGCGCCTCAGGGCGCGCCCGCAACCGTTCACGACCCGCTTGCCGAAACCTTTCCGCCCACACTGGAAGGGCGCGTGCTGTTCGGTATCGCGATCGCCTTCTCGATATTCCAGCTTCTGACGGCTGCCGGCCTGCTCGGCCTGCCGAGCCAGGTCGTGCGCGCCGTCCATGTCGGCTTCCTGATGCTGCTCGTCTTCCCGCTTCTGGCGGCATTGCGCCATGCTCGTCCGAGCGTTCGCGCGCTGGCCTGGGGGCTCGGCGTCATCGGCATGGCGGTCGGGCTCTATCAATTCATCGAATATGAGCCGCTGATCCTGCGCGCAGGCGAGCCGCTGCCGATCGACACGACCGTCGGCGTCCTCTCGCTCGCCACGCTTTTCATCGCCACCTACGCGTTGATGGGCCCGGCGCTGCCGATCATCTGCGGCATCTTTCTCGCCTATTGCCTGTGGGGGCAATATCTGCCCTCGCCCTTCAACACGCGCGGCTATCCCTTCTCGCAGGTCATCGACCACATGGCCTTCGGCACGGAGGGTATTTATGGCATCCCGACCCTGGTATCGGCCACCTACATTTTCCTGTTCATCCTGTTCGGCTCGTTCCTGGAGCGGGCCGGCATGATCCGGCTCTTCACCGACGTGTCGATGGGCCTCGTCGGCCATGCGCGCGGCGGGCCGGCCAAGGTCGCGGTCATCTCGTCCGGCTTCATGGGCATGATCTCCGGCTCAGGCGTCGCCAATGTCGTCACGGTCGGCCAGTTCACCATCCCGCTGATGAAGCGCTTCGGCTACCGCGCCGCTTTCGCCGGCGGCGTCGAGGCGACCTCTTCGATGGGCGGGCAGATCATGCCGCCGGTCATGGGCGCCGTCGCCTTCATCATGGCCGAGACGCTCGGCATCGAATACAAGGAAGTCGTCAAGGCGGCGATCATTCCGGCGATCCTTTATTTCGCTTCCGCCTTCTGGGCCGTGCATCTGGAGGCGGGCCGCGCCGGTCTGATGGGGCTTCCCCGCAACCAGCTTCCTTCGCCCATGAAGGCGCTCAAGGAGCGCTGGTATCTGATCCTGCCACTGGCGGCGCTGGTTTACCTGCTTTTCTCCGGCTTCACGCCGCTCTTCGCCGGTACGATCGGCTTTGCCATGACCGCGCTGCTCATTCTCGGCGGTTCCGTGGCGCTCGGCCTGCCGAACTACGCGCTCAGGGTCGTCTTCTGGGTATTGCTGGGCCTGATCGCCGCGAGCTTCTTCAAATTCGGCATCTGGATCATCATTGCCGCGGCGGCCGTCCTCGTCGTCGTCAACCTCTTCATCAAGGGTGGCATGCAGACGCTGCGCGACTGCCGCGATTCGCTTGCCGAAGGCGCCAAGACGGCGCTTCCCGTCGGCATCGCCTGCGCCATTGTCGGCATCATTGTCGGCACGATGACGCTGACCGGCGTCGCCAACACCTTCGGCGACTATATCGTCTCGATCGGCAAATCGAGCCTGATCCTATCGCTCATTCTGACCATGATCACCTGCCTGATCCTCGGCATGGGCATTCCGACCATCCCGAACTACATCATCACCTCGACCATCGCCGGCCCGGCGCTGCTTGCGCTCGGCATCCCGCTTCTGGTCAGCCATATGTTCGTCTTCTATTTCGGCATCATGGCCGACCTGACGCCGCCCGTGGCGCTCGCCTGCTTCGCCGCGGCGCCGATCGCAAGAGAGAGCGGCTTGAAGATCGCCATCGAGGCGATCAAGGTCGCCGCCGCCGGCTTCGTCATCCCCTATATGGCGGTCTATACGCCGGCGCTGATGCTGCAGCCGGGCGGCGCGCTTGCCGATACGATTGGCTTCTATCCAGCCGTCGCCTACATCGTCTTCAAGACGGCGCTTGCCATCGCTCTCTGGGGCACGGCGGTGATCGGCTATCTCAAGGCGCATCTGACGTGGTGGGAGCGCGTGCTGGCCACGGCCGCGTCCTTCTCGCTAATCGCGGCGGTGCCGGTCTCCGACCAGATCGGCTTCGCGCTCGCGATCATCTTCTTCGCGCTGCACTGGTATCGGGTCAGGAATGTCGGCCGCCGTCTCGACCCCGGCACGGTCGGATGAGCTTCTGCATCCTTGCCGGCGGCAAGACGCTCGTCATTGCCGCCGCGGCCTTCACGCTGTCATGGACGCATTCGGTCGAGAAGATCAGATGGACGGAGCACTGGCAGGCAACGCCGGCGGGGCTTCTCGTCTCTGAAGCCCGCGTGGAGGGTTCCGGCGCCGGCATGGACCCGCCGGAGGGCAGCATCTTCCGCGACGGCGGCTGGGAGTACCGGCCGCACGTGCCGGCTCTGCCGCGCCTCGTGCTTGGTTCATCGGGAGCGACGGTCGGCGGCTGGTCCCTCTGTCCGGCCGGCAAGCCCTGCATGACGCTCGGCAGCAAGCAGGGCGACGCTATCACGATCGAGCCCTGTGCGGCGAAGCACAGCGACTGACGCCACGTTCGGCTCTCGGCGTTTCGTTCGGTGTGGAGGTAGATCAGAGTCCGAGATAGGCTTTGCGGACGGCGGGATCGTCGATCAGGTCCTTCGCGTCGCCGCTATGAACGACCGAGCCGGTTTCCATGACATAGCCGCGGTCGGCTCCGGAAAGCGCGAGGTGGATGTCCTGTTCGACCAGGAGCACGGTCACGCCCTCGCCGCGGATCGTGGCAAGCACGTCCATCAATTGCTCGACAATGACAGGCGCGAGGCCGAGGCTCATTTCGTCGATCATCAGGAGTTGCGGCTTCGCCATCATGCCGCGCGCCATGGCGCACATCTGCTGCTCGCCGCCCGACATGGAGCCGGCGATCTGCCGCCGTCTTTCGCCGAGACGCGGGAACAGCCCGTACATGCGGTCGAGATCGCCCTTGACCGAGGCCTGATCGGCGCGGCGGTAGGCGCCCATCAGCAGATTGTCCTCCACCGTCATCTGGTCGAAGAGCTGCCGCCCCTCGGGCACCTGCACCAGCCCGGCGCCGAACACCTCGTCCGGCGTCATCGGGGCCAGGTCCTTGCCATCGAACCTGATGCCGCCATTCGAGGCGATCACGCGCGACAGGGCGCGCAGCAACGTCGTCTTGCCGGCGCCGTTCGATCCGACCAGCGCCAGGATCTCGCCGCGCCGTACTTCGAGCGACACCTCGCGCAGCACCGGCATGCCGCCATAGCCGGCATTCAATCCGCTGACGACGAGGAGCGGCTCCCCTGTTTTTCCATCCGCCTTCATGCGCGCCTCCGGCCGAGATAGGCCTCGATGACCCGGCTGTCGGACAGGACCGCTTCAGGCGCGCCGTCGGCGATCTTCTCGCCGTGATGGATGACCAACAGCCGGTCGGACAGGCTCTTGATCGCCTTGATGACATGCTCGATGACGAGAATACTGATGCCTTGCTCGCGCACTCTGCGGATCACCTCGATTACCTCGTCGATCTCGACGAGATTGAGCCCGGCCATGACCTCGTCGCACAGGAGCAATTTCGGCTGCATGGCGAGCGCCTTGGCAAGCTCCAGGCGCTTGCGGCTCGGGCCGCCGAGTTCGTCCGCGCGCTGGTCGGCATGACGGGCAAGGCCGACGAATTCGAGTTGCTCCCTCGCCCTTTCGCGCGCCCGCTTCAGATCGGATTCGCCGCCGCCCTGGCCGAAAAGCGCCCCGACCGCCACATTGTCGAGCACCGACAGCCCCGGGAATGGCCGCATGATCTGGAAGGTGCGACCGATGCCCAGCCTTGCCCGGCGGTAAGCCGGGAGCGTCGCGATCGGATGACCCTCGAAGCTGATTTCGCCGGCGCTCGGCGGCAGCGTGCCGCTGATCAGGCTGACCAGCGTTGTTTTTCCGGCGCCGTTCGGGCCGATGACGCCGAGAATTTCGCCCTGGTTGAGCGTGAAGCTGACGTCGTTGACGGCCACCAGACCGGCGAAGCGCCGCGTCACATGGGAGACTTCGAGGATCGCGCTCATAGCCGGTGCGCCTTGATGTTCTCGGCGAAATAGCGCCAGCCGCTGGTGCGGAAGCGGCGGATGACGTCGGCGATGCCGCGCGGCATCAGCACGACAGCCGCCACGACCACGACGCCGAAGAACAGGCCGGCGATGCTGGTGACTTCGCTCGACAGCACTTCCGAGATGGCCGAAAGGACGAAGGCCCCCACCACCGGCCCAAGAACGGTTCCGGGCCCGCCGAACACCGCCATGATGATCATCTTGACATTGAGGCTGATGTCGAAGGCGCTCTCGGGGTCGAGGAAGGTGATCCAATAGGCGTGGATGCCGCCGGCGAGCGCCGTGAAGATACCCGAGAGAGCGAAGGCCAGCACCTTATAGAGCGTCGTGTTGACGCCCATCACAGCCGCCCCCTCCTCATTCTCGCGGATGGCGATCAAGCCGAAGCCGAACTTGCTCCGGGTCAGCCAGAAGACGGTGAGCGTGGCAAGCACGAGCAGCCCAAGCGACAGTTCATAGAAGAGACGGTCATTGTTGAGAGGCGGTAGCACCAGCCCAATATTCTGGCCGGCCAGCGGAATGTTGGAAACGATCGCCGCCATCACCTGCGCCAGCGCCAGCGTGGCGATGGCGAAATAATGCCCTTTCAGGCGCAGCACCGGAATACCGAGCAGGAAGGCGAAGACAACCGCCAGCACGACGCCGAAGGCCATGCCGAAACCGAAGGGAAGGTTCCACTGCACCATCGCGATCGCGACGCCATAGGCGCCCAGGCCATAGAACACCGAATTGCCGAAGGAAGCATAGCCGGTATAGCCGCCGATGATGTTCCAGCCCTGCGCCAGGACGGCGAGCAGAAGCGTCGAGATGCCGAACTGGATGACCACATCGGACCCGTACCAGGGGAGAGCGGCGAGCGCGACCAGCGCCAGCAGGATGAGGATGAGCCACAGCGCTTTCATGCCGTCTTCCCCAATATCCCGCTCGGCCTGACGATCAGAACGAGGACGAGGACGCCGAAGCTTGCCACGTCACCGAAAGTGGCGCCGACATAGGCGACCGTGAGCGATTCGATGACGCCGAGGACAAGACCACCGACCAGGACGCCGAGCGGATTATCGAGACCGCCGATAATGGCGATGGCGAAGGACTTCGCGGTGAGTGTCGCACCGATATAGGGGTTGATCTGCGATACCGTGCCGTAAAGGCCGCCAGCCGCACCGGCGAGCCCGATGCCGATGCCGAAGGTCATTGCGTAGAGATGACGCGGCTCGACGCCGTGGAGGCGCGCCGCGACAAGATTCTGCGCCGTCGCGCGTATGGCGCGACCGAGCTTGGTGCGCAGCAGGAAGATCCACATGCCGACGGTGAGGACGATGGCGATGCCGAAGGCCATCAGCCGCGCGAGCGGGATGACGACGGGACCAAATGCGACATGAGCGCCGGCATAGGAGGGGTTGATGGTGCGAAAATCGGCGGAAAAAGCCAGTTGCGCCAGATAGGTCAGCACCACTTCGAGCCCGAAGGTGATCAGCAGCGTATTGAACATCGGCGCGCGGACGACGAGATTGAGCAGCCCGCGCTGCACTCCATAGCCGACGCCGAACATGACGATCGCGGTGATCGGCAGGCCGAGAAACGGATCGATGCCCAGATAGGTGAAGAGGTGCCAGGACAGATAGGCGCCCAGCATGATGAAGGCGCCATGCGCCAGGTTGACGATGTTGAGTACGCCCCAGACGAGCGCAAGCCCGAGCGCCATCACGGCATAAAGGCCACCCAACAGAACGCCATTGACCAGGATTTGCGCTAACAGATCCACCTGCAGCCCGTCCCTCGATTGTCCCTCTTCCGAAAACGGCGGCGAACCGATCCGGACCGCCGCCGCTTACTTTACCCGTTGAATCCCTTTAGCGGGCGTTCCAGGCCGGCATTGGATATTTTGGCTTTTCGACGAAACCATTCGCGTCATAGACGGGAACGAGCTTCTCGTCCTGAACCTGAATGACCGTCTGCGCGAGGTCGATCTGGCCGTTTTCTCCAAAGGCGATCGTGCCGTAGAGGCTCGGGAAATTCAGCTTGGCAATCGCATCCCGCACCTTCTGGTGATCGGTCGAGCCGGCTGCCTCGATCGCCTCGGCGATCGCCTCGACATCGGCCACGCCTGAAGCGGCATGGTAGTCGGGATCATAGCCGAACTTCGCCTTGTAATCCTTGGCGAACTGCGCCGCATCGCCGAACCACTTATCCTTCAGTTTCGGGCTCGGAAGCCAGGCGGTCATGCCGAAGGCATAATCCGCATCCTTGCCGAGCGCCTTGCGGAAATCCGCGCTCGGAACGCCGACCGTGAACGAATACATCTTCGGCGCGACAGCAAGGCTCTTCGCCTGGCGGATGAAGTTCAGGATTTCGGTCTCATGGCCGGCGACGAGAACGGCGTCGACATTGGCGTTCTTGATCTGCGACAGAAGCGAATTGAAGTCGCTCGCGTTGGACGTATAGCGCTCGTCCATAGCGATGGTCAGGCCGGCCTTCTTGAGAAGCGGCCGCGTGCCCTTGGCGACGGAAACATCGAAGGCGTCATCGGCATAGAGCAACGCCACCTTTGACGGCTTCGGATCGAGCTTGGTCAGCATCTCGACCGTGGAGCCGAAATAGTTGCTCGCGGGAGCAAGCGTGCCGAAGATGTATTTGAAGCCGCGCGAGAAGATCTGGTCGGATGCGCCGCCGCCCTGGACCATCGGGATCTTGTATTTTTCCGAAATGGCGGAATCGGCGAGCGCGAAATTGCTGGCGAACGGTCCGAGCAGGAGATCGACCTTGTCCTGCGAGACGAGCTGCACATATTGCCTGACGCTCAGATTGACGTTGGACTGGTTGTCGTAGAGCTTGAGCGCAAGCTTCTCCTGCTTGTCGCCGACCTTGACGCCGCCCTTCTCGTTGATCTTGTCGATGGCGAACTGATAGGCGTCCCTGTAATAGCGTCCGGTATTCGCCGACGAACCCGTCAACTGCACCGAGGCTCCCAGAACGATATCCTTCGCGAAGGCCGGCAGCCCATAAGCCGTCAACGCGGCGCACAGAAGCGCGCCACCAAAACGCGTCATAGCTCTTGACATCTTTTTCTCCCAAACCATTCGAAACGGCGGCCGCCCGGTCGCCTCACCTTTGCTAATGAAAGCAAGGCATGCCGCTTGTCAATTGCGACACGCCCCCTGCGCTTGGCGCCTAACATGGAGAAGGCGCGGAGGGCAACGCGTTTCATTGTTCTGTTTTTCAGGCGACCTTGCGCTTCGGTGCGATCAACCCGCGCTCCAGCAGGAGCTCCGCGATCTGGACGGCGTTGAGCGCCGCGCCCTTCCGGAGATTGTCTGAGACGACCCAGAGGTTGAGGCCGTTGTCGAGGGTCGGATCCTCGCGGATGCGCGAGATGTAGGTCGCATCCTCGCCTGCCGCCTCGATCGGGGTGACGTAGCCGCCGTTTTCGCGCTTGTCGACGACGAGGCAGCCGGGAGCCTCCCGCAATATGTCCCGCGCTTGGTCCGCCGTGATGGGGTTCTCGAATTCCAGATTGATGGCTTCCGAATGGCTGATGAAGACGGGCACGCGCACGCAGGTCGCCGTCACCTTGATCTTGGGATCGAGGATCTTCTTCGTCTCGGCCACCATCTTCCACTCTTCCTTGGTCTGTCCGTCCTCCATGAAGACGTCGATATGCGGGATGACGTTGAAGGCGATGCGCTTGGTGAATTTCTTGGCCTCGACCGGATCGGCGACGAAGACCGCTCGGGTTTGAGTGAAAAGTTCGTCCATCGCCTCCTTTCCCGCGCCGGAGACGGATTGGTAGGTCGCCACCACCGCTCGCCTGATCCTGGCGCGGTCATGAAGCGGCTTCAGCGCCACCACCATCTGCGCGGTCGAACAGTTCGGATTGGCGATGATGTTCTTCCTGGTGAAGCCCGAGACAGCATCGGGATTGACCTCGGGAACGAT
>JBQCEL010000332.1:0-3159 GCA_051960255.1 Rhizobiaceae bacterium | reverse complement strand
CTTCAGGGGGAGAGGTGCCGAGCCCCCGGGTTCGGCCTTTGGCCGACCCGAGGACAGGCTCCGCGAGGCGGAGAGGGGGCAGAGCTTCGGATTCGACAATATCGCCTTGCCTCTCAAAATTTGCATTATTCGTCGACGATTGCCCGACCAGCCAACGGCGCAATTCGTCGGGTTCCGCCACAGTGGCGGAAAGGCCGACCGTCTGCAGGTCGGGCACGAAACGCCTCAGCCGCGCCAGCCCGAGCGACAGGAGATGGCCGCGCTTCGACGTAACGAGCGAATGGAGTTCATCGAGAACGACATAGCGCAGGCCCGAGAAGAAGCGCTTCGCATCCTTGCTGGCGATGAGCAGCGCCAATTGCTCGGGAGTCGTCAGCAGGATATCGGGCGGCGCCTGCCTTTGCCGCTGCCGCCGGTGTGACGGCGTATCGCCCGTCCGCGTCTCGATCGAGATCGGCAGCCCGATTTCCTCCACCGGCTTGCCGAGATTGCGCTTGATGTCGACGGCAAGCGCCTTGAGCGGCGAGATATAGAGTGTGTGGACGCCGCGCCAGGCCTCTCCCGGCTTGCGCCGGGAGCGTTGCGAGAGTTCGACCAGGGAAGGCAGGAAGCCGGCAAGGGTCTTGCCTGCCCCCGTCGGTGCAATGAGGAGCACGGAGGAGCCGCTCTGCGCCCGCGCCAGAAGCTCGATCTGGTGCGCACGTGGCGACCAGCCGCGCTCCGAAAACCATTTCAGGAACGGCGGGGGGAGGAAGGCGGCGGTTTCTTCCGCCAGAGGATGCGATTGCTCGGTCAAGCCGCAAGAACTAAAACAGAACAGACGGGCAGGGCAAGGCAAATTGCTCCCGGCGCTGGTGCCGGCGCTGTGTCCTCACTCAGCTCTTCTGTGTTACGACGATCAGACCTTCGACCGGCTGGCCACGATCCTGCCGGATGACGGCTTCTTCCATTGTCCCAATGAGGAAGCCATTCGTCCCGAGAAGCCTTTCAACATAGGAACGGCAATGAGCATAGCGGCGCGACGGCCTGAGAATGAAATCCTCCGGGCCGTCATGTCTTTCGACGGAAAAGGCAAGGAGCCTGTGCCGTCGAAGCATCTCTCCCGCCGTCGTAACGATCCTGTCGATAGGGCCGAGATACATGAACACGTCGGCGGCGGTGACGAGGTCGTAAGCGCCTCCTTCAGGGAGGAAATCGTTGAGATCGGCCTTTTCCAACCGGTCGTAGATCCCCTTGGCCTCGGCTCTTTTCAGCATTTCCGCCGAAATATCGAACCCTTCCAGGAGAGCCGTGCGGTCGCGCAGTCGCTCGCCCATAAGGCCCGTGCCGCAGCCGAGGTCGGCCACGCGGCGGAACGATGGCTGCCCGCTACGCTTGAGCGCCGCGTCGATGAGTTCAGGAACGCGGTAGTCGAGCCTGTCGACCAGCGCTTCCTCGAAATCCTCGGCATATTGGTCGAACAGCATTTCCACGAAATGCGCGGGCGGCGGCGCCGGAGCGACCGCGCCGGCCAGCGCCAGTTTTAACGACGCTCCGAGACGATCCTCGGGATCGAGACGAATCGCGATATGCCACGCCTCCACCGCCTCCGCGATCCGGCCGGCGGCTTCCAGCATCTCGCCAAGACGGAACTGGCCTGCGGCCCAGAGCGGCACGAGCAGGACCGCGTCGCGCATCAGGTCGGCGGCAGCGGGGTAATCGCCTTCCGCAAAGCACATTTCGGCGTAATCCGCACGGCGGTCGGCCAGCATATCACCGGAGGAAAGCTGAACGCGTTTCATCGAACGACATCATGAAGAGAAAGGCCGTCTCGAGACGGCGGCGCGGCTTATGATCCATGTCAGCAGCGTTTTCAAGAGGCTTTTCGAGGCAACGCCGAGGCCTTACCTATGTGCGATGCAGCCGCATGAACTTCTCTGCCCAAGTCCTCAAGGCCTTTATTGCCCGCCAGGCGATTTCTTCATCGATCCCGTCCGGCCAGTCGATCGCGCACTCATCACCCACGGCCATTCCGACCACGCCCGGTCGGGCCATGGCGCGGTGCTCGCCACACGCGAGACGCTCGACATCATGGCGCTCCGCTATGGCGAAGGCTTCGCCGGCAGGACGGAGGCGGCCGAACTTGGCAAGACCCTCCGCATCGGCGACGCAGCCGTCACGTTCCGCCCTGCGGGCCATGTCCTGGGGTCGGCGCAGATTGTCGTGGAATGCAACGGCCTGCGCATCGTCGCCTCGGGGGACTATAAGCGCCAGCCAGACCCGACCTGTGCTCCGTTCGAACCGGTGCCCTGCGACGTCTTCATCACCGAGGCGACGTTTGCGCTGCCCGTCTTCTGCCATCCCGATGCGTCGCACGAGATCGCTACGCTGCTCAAATCGGTCCAGCAATTTCCAGAGCGGGCCCATCTTGTCGGCGCTTATGCCTTGGGTAAGGCGCAACGTGTCATTCGCCTGCTGCGTGACGCCGGCTATGACGAGCCGATCTTCATCCACGGCGCTCTCTCCAAGCTCTGCGATTACTATCAGAGCCGCGGCATTGATCTTGGCCGACTGGAACCCGCAACGGTTGATGGCGGCGGCGGGGACGGCTTCGCCGGTAACATCATTGTCGGCCCGCCTTCGGCCTTCGCCGACCGCTGGGCGCGGCGCTTCGCCGATCCGGTCGCATGCTTTGCCTCCGGCTGGATGCGTATCCGCCAGCGCGCCCGGCAACTCGGCGTCGAACTGCCGCTGATCATCTCCGACCATGCCGATTGGGGCGAATTGACCAGGACGATCCGCGATACCGGCGCGTCGGAGGTCTGGGTGACGCATGGCCGCGAGGAGGCGCTGGTGCGCTGGTGCGAACTCGCCGGCATCCCCGCAAAGCCGCTGCATCTCGTCGGTTACGAGGACGAAGTCGATTGATGGGAGACGGTTTTGGGCAAGCGATCCGTATCCCTACCGGCCCTTCGGGCCACTTCCCCCTACGAGGGGGAGGAAAGCGGCGGCGCAGTTCCGCCTTTCCCTCCCCGCCAGGGGAGGGTGCTGAGCGAAGCGAGGCGGGTGGGGTAGGAAACGCCAGAGAAAATGCGGGACTTCAAACCCTATGAAAGCCTTCGCGGAACTTCTCGACCGATTGGTGCTGACCCCGTCGCGCAACGGCAAGCTGAAGCTGCT
>JBQCEL010000331.1:0-2805 GCA_051960255.1 Rhizobiaceae bacterium | reverse complement strand
GCGACGACCTCCAGCATCTGCCTGGAAAGGTCATAGGCGACCACCTCCCTGACATGTGGGGCGACATTGAAGCTGACATGGCCGCCGCCGCAGCCGAGATCGAGGACGCGCGCCTCGGACATGCCGGCGGCGAGGTTTACGATGGCCTCAAGATCCGCGCCTTGGGCATGCACGGCGCTTTTCAGATAGGCTTCGGCGCTCGACCCGAACTGGCCGCCAACCAGGGCTTCGTGACTTTTCCCATCAACCATTTCCTTACCCCAATTTGAAAACCGATCGTGGAGGGTATAGCGATCGAAACAAACTGGTTTAAGTCTCTAATTTATACTGGTATTTTTTGCCACCATGGTAACGAGCGTAACGGAGCAGCGGCGGGAACTCGGCGATTTTGTCCGTTCCCAGCGGGAGAGATTGAAGCCGGCCATGCTCGGCCTTTCCACCGAAGGGAGACGCCGCACGCCGGGCCTCAGGCGCGAGGAAGCGGCGCAGCTCGCCGGTCTTAGCGTGACCTGGTACACTTGGCTCGAACAGGGGCGGGAAATGTCGCTTTCGCCCGCCGCCCTCGCCCGATTGGCCAGGGCGCTGAGGCTCGACAGGGCCGCGCGGGCCTATCTCTTCAAGCTTGCGGGCAAGCGCGATCCCGAGCAGGATAGAAGCGGGAGCGGCCGATTGCCGGATTCCGTCCTCGCGAGCATCGCTTCTATCGATGCTCCCGCTTATATCCTCGACCGCGAATGGACGGTGGTCAGTTGGAACAGGAAAGCGGCGGACCTCTTCGCCGGATGGCTCGACCAGCCGGGGGCGCGCAACCTTTTGCGTTTTATTTTCACCGATCCGGCTGCGCGCCTCCTCATTTGCGATTATGAGCAGCGCGCCAGGCGGGTCGTGGCTGAGTTCCGTTCCTCCTGCAGCGCCCATCTCGACGATCAATCGCTCAAGGCCTTCATCGCCGAATTGCGGCGGGCGAGTCCGCTTTTCGCCCAGTTCTGGGACCAGCGCGACGTCGTCGAACGCGAAGGCGGCGAACGCACTTTCAACCACCCGCTGGATGGGTTTCGTCGATACGAGCAGGTCACGTTCGATGTGGCGGGCCACCCCGATTTCAAGCTTACTCTGCTGGTCGCGGCGTAAACCCATAAACGGAGTCCGTCGACAAAGGCGTCCTGCGCTGCTCTTTTCCGGCGTTGCCTGCCATGCTACCTGCGGGAACAACAAGGATCTGGCGCCCGATCATGACGAATGCTTGCCCAGCAATCGCCCCCCAGGCAATCGCCTTCGTGTCGGCCGACACGGACGATGCGCGCGAAGCGGCCGAGCGGCTGTCGGATCGATACGGCAGCACGTCTTCCGCCGAAGCCGATGTGATCGTCGCCCTCGGCGGCGACGGCTTCCTCCTACAAACCCTGCGCGACACGATGAGCACCGGGAAGAAGGTCTACGGCATGAACCGTGGCACGGTCGGCTTCCTGATGAACGAATACCGGGAAGACGATCTGCCTGCGAGGATCGCAGCGGCGACGCCCGAGACGATCCGGCCGCTCGAAATGCGCGCCGTCACGGCGGATGGAGACGTGGTGCTGGCGCTCGCGATCAACGAGGTGGCGCTTTGGCGTCAATCCTACCAGACGGCGAAGATCCGCATCTTCATCGACGATCATATGCGACTGGAAGAATTGAGCTGCGATGGTGTGATGGTGGCGACGCCAGCGGGTTCCACGGCCTACAATCTCTCCGCGCACGGGCCGATCCTGCCGCTCGACGCGCCGCTTCTGGCGCTTACGCCGGTCAGCCCCTTTCGTCCGCGCCGTTGGCGCGGCGCGCTTCTTTCCAACAAGGTGACGGTGCGCTTTGACATGCTCGAAGCCGACAAGCGCCCCGTCAACGCTTCCGCCGATCATACAGAGGTTAAATCCGTCACCGCCGTAACAGTGCGCGAATCGCCGACCACGACCGCTACGCTCTTGTTCGATTCCGGCCATTCCTGGAGCGACCGGATTCTATCCGAACAATTCCGTTATTGATGGAATGACCACGTTAGCGAAAATTTCGGCGATTCTTCCGCTTAAAAAGCGCGTTCTTATCCCTATATATTGACAAACGCGCATGTCCCGCGTAACGGCGGACGAAGATAACCTTGCGTCAATTGCAGGGTTTTGGCGCATAATCCGGCCAGACGGGCCAGCCAATACAAAATAAAGACAGCCAAACACGTGTCATCAGACGATCAGACCGCACAGCAGGTTTCCACTTTCGCTGAATTGGGCCTTTCGGCCAAAGTTCTCTCAGCCGTGAAGGATGCGGGCTATGTCACGCCCACGCCTATCCAGGCCGGCGCCATTCCCCATGCCTTGATCGGCAAGGATGTTCTCGGCATCGCACAGACGGGAACGGGCAAGACCGCATCCTTCGTGCTGCCGATGCTCACCCGCCTCGAAAAGGGTCGAGCCCGGGCGCGCATGCCGCGCACGCTCATTCTTGAACCGACGCGCGAGCTTGCCGCTCAGGTGGAAGAGAATTTCGTCAAATACGGCAAGAACCACCGACTGAACATCGCGCTTCTCATCGGCGGCGTTTCCTTCGACGACCAGGACCGCAAGCTCGAACGCGGCGCCGACGTGCTGATTGCGACGCCGGGCCGCCTGCTCGATCATTTCGAGCGCGGCAGGCTTCTGTTGACCGGCGTCGAAATCCTCGTCATCGACGAGGCGGATCGCATGCTCGACATGGGATTCATTCCCGACATCGAGCGCATCTGCAAACTCATCCCCTTTACCCGCCAGACGCTGTTCTTCTCGGCCACGATGC
>JBQCEL010000330.1:0-6156 GCA_051960255.1 Rhizobiaceae bacterium | reverse complement strand
CGTCCGGCCCGAAGGGTTTCCCGCTGGCGGGCGCCCGCTTTGTCGGGCGGATTTGGCCGTACCGCGGTACGACCTGCACCGTCCTCCGCGCGGATCGCCGCGCCATCGAGGAAACAGAACCGTTTCCGTCTAACCATGAAAGGCTCTAAAGCGTCACTGATCTGAAGGCCCGGTGGATACCGCGTTCGTCCATCGATCGAAGCCTTCTTCCATGGAAATGTGAGGTGAACGATGGACGTTGCGCTGACGCGCTGGATCAACGGGCCGGCGGGATTTCACCCGGTCCTCGACACCATCCTTGTCGGCTTCACGCAACTCGGCGTGCCGCTGATGGTGCTCGTTGTGATGCTCCAGTGGTGGAGCAAGGAAGATCGTCCGCATGTGCGCCACGCAGCGCTCGCGTCGGGATTGTCATTTCTCTTCGGATTGGCGATCAACCAGGCCATTCTGCTGTTCATTCATCGCATCCGGCCATATGACGCCGGCATTTCGCATCTGATCATCGCGCCGAGCGCCGACTGGTCCTTTCCGTCGGACCACGCCACGGCGTCGATATCCATCGTCGCGGCCTTCGCGCTACAGCGCCTGCCGCGCCGCACCATGGCGCTGTTTCTCCTGGCCTTCGTGGTCTGCTGGTCGCGGGTCTATGTGGGAACGCATTACGTTACCGACGTCCTTGGCGGCGCATGCACGGGCGTCATCTCGGCGATCGTCGTCTGGCTTCTCTATCGCGAGGGAACGAGGTTCGATCGGCTGGTGACAAGCATTCTGTGACGGATTGCAAAATTGGGCGTCTCAAAATTGGAAGGCGATCGTTGGGGCGTTTGTCGAGAAGCTTCGTTCGGCGACGGCGCCGAGCGCAAGCGCCACGCTGAATGCGAAAATCAGATAAAAGCGGACGCCGATCAATTTCTGTTCCTTCCTCAATCCGGAGGGAACAATCGGCGCGCGAGATTTCGGCGAGGCGCACGGAAACTATAAATATTTGTATATTCACCTGCGGTGCTTTCGAAAATAGAAGGCGCCATGGATACAAGAGCAAAGCTTTTCACCTTGCTGGCGGCCTTGCTTGTCGCCAGACTCGCTTTGTCGGGGCTCATTCCTCTCACAGTCGATGAATCCTACGCGATCGCGGCGTCGCGCTGGCATTCCCTGTCCTATTTCGATCACCCGCCGCTCGGCTTTGCGCTCGGCCGCATGATGGCCGACCTGTTCGGAACGGAATCCCGCAGCATCGTCCGGATGCCCTATGTCATCCTGGGGACCCTCTCAGCGGTTCTGCTTTTCGATATCACGCGGCGCGTTTACGGGGAAATTGCAGGCTTTTGGGCTGCGGCCTGGTATTCGATCGCCCCGTTCTTCTTCATCGCCGCCGGGCATTTCGTGCTGCCGGACGGCCCCCTCAATTTCGGGCTGTTATTGTGTGTTTGGGCTCTAACGCCAGATGTCTTCCTGGAAGACGGGGAGATTGCGCTTTGGCGGTGGCTGTTGGCGGGCGCCGCGCTCGGCCTGGCGCTCCTGTCCAAATACCAGGCGGTTCTGTTCGCGGCCGCCGCCTTTGTGTTCCTCGTCACCACGCCCGCCGGAAGAAAGAACCTTGCAAGGCTGGGACCATGGGCGGCGATCGCCTTGGCGTCGCTCGGAGCAGTGCCCGTCCTCGTTTGGAACGCGGAGCATCATTGGGCGTCCTTCGCCTTCCAGTCCGGCCGTGCGCTGACCGATGGCGGCCGGTTGTTTCATCCCGGCAATCTCATTGTGACGCTTGCCGGCCAAGCGGCTTATGTCTGGCCGACAACGTGGTTGGCCGCGATGTTCATGCTTTGGCGAAGCCTGAGGCGCGCTGCCGGGCCGGCGGACCGTTTCTTCGGCCTGCTTGCATTTCTTCCCATTGCGTTCTTCGACATCGTCGCGCTTTTCACGCGAAATTCCCTGCCTCACTGGCCGATGTCCGGCTTTTTGTTTGCCTTCCCCCTCGTCGGCAAATGGTCCGCCATGCGTTTTCAAGCCAATCGTCGCCGGCTCCATGTCGATTTCGGCGTCGCCGCGACGCTCGTATCCGTCCTGGCGGTCGCATTCGTCATCCAGCTCCATACCGCGATGTTCACGCGCCCCTTCTTCAAGCGCTCCCCGACTTTCGACATGGACTGGCAGAGCCTCGACTGGACCGCCGTGCGGCAAGCGGTCCCTGCCGATGCGTTTTCCGGCAAAGCCTTTGTCGTCGCGCCGGATTGGGCCCAAGCCGCAAAAATCGCGGTGGCGCTTGGACCAAAGGTCCCGATGGAGGTCCTGCCGAGGGACCCGCGCCACTTCCAGTTCATTCATGATCCGCGCCTGGTCGGCCTTTGCTGCGGCGTTTTCGTAGGAGTAACGCCGTTGGATCGGCGCGACAAAAAAGAGGCGTTTTATCGTGCGGCCCTGACGGATGCACATTTCGTCCTGGGCGCCTCGCATTGGGCGGTCCAAAAAATCGATGGCTATCCGGTTTTTGCGCTTTTCATTGTGGAGGTGGAGAAACGATGAGAATGAAAGAGGGCTGGCCGCTGTAGGAAGACGCGCGGATTGACCAGCCTCAAAAGAGATGGATGGGGTTGGAATAGATCCAGGTCACTTCGCGCCCCGGCCCCCAGAAATTCGGCAGGCTGACCACAACCTCCACCCGGTAGGCGCCGGGCGAGTCGGCCTGGAACTGAAAGGAACGCGCAGGTTTCGTAAGAATTTTCACGCCATTGCGATAGACGTTCACATATAGCTTTCGTCGGCTCGAAATGTCCGGAAGGGCAACCGTGAAGAGCGTTTCCTCGCCGGCTTTCAGGACATCCCCCATAATTCCCTCGCGGCTGCCCTGCCGGGCGGAGAACATGAAGCCCCCGGCGTCTCCGAGGAGATCGACGGCCATGAACAGATGGCCGGAGCGGATGGCGGCGTAGATGGTTTCGCGGTCGGCCTGGAAATCGCCCGAAAGCCCTCGCGTGGCGATCAGATGATTAAGGGCGAAAGGCATCAAATCCTTCGCCTTTGGAAATTTGTAGCGCTTTTTGAAGATTTTCAGGTTCTGATGAATATCGGAAGCAAATATCCCGACGAACGGCCTTTGAGCCGATATCGTGTCCCACAGCTCGATGGCGGCGTTCGGGCGATGATAGAGCGAAAGAAAGGCGTAAAGCCGATTCAGGGGGAAAGACAGCGCGGCCATGATCTTGCTTGCCGGAGGCGCATCGTAGATCTGGTCCGCGAAGTCGATGATCTCTATGCCGGCCATGCGCGTGTCGATCGCGCCTTTCCACGGCCAATGCGAATTGCGCGCATGCGCCATCACAACGAAGCCTCCCTGATCGGCAATATGCGAAAGGAATGTTTCGGTCGGATCGGCGCGCGCGATCCGGTAGTGGTTTATGTCGAGACCAAGCAGATAGCCTTCCTGCCTCGTGCTCTCGACCCCGGTGAGGACTATCGTCCCGTCATAGACGCCTTCCTTCCCGTCCTCGATCGCCTTGGCGTTGTTATGGTCGGTGATGACCATGAAATCGAGCTTGTGCTCGCCTGCGATCCGGGCCAGTTCCTCGTAGCTCCCCTGAGCATCGCCGGAATATTCGGAGTGCAAATGGATCAGCCCGACATGCTCGTGAAAGGCGGGAGCCTGTTTGGCTGCATTTCCTCCGTTTTTGATGATCCCCCGCACGCGCAATGAGAAGAGGCGCAGGTCGAAGAAAAAGATGCACAGTGCAATGACAGGAAACCAGTGCCATGAGCCATGAATGGCCATGATTCACCCTCATACGCTTGAACTTTCAACGGATGTTTTTGGCGCGACTTGCGCTGTCGGTTATCCAGTCCCGAAAATTCCTAAGCCCTTTTCAAAAGGGAGCTACGGATGCGGGTGCCAATACGGGCAAAAATTTGTAGAACTATCTCTTCCGTTATAAACTTTTGTAATCTTCTTTTCTTTGCGAGAATGAAGCGGGTTTCTCCTGTGGAGCCGCTATGACCCCTTGAAGCCGAAGATCGGCTCCAGCCTCTCCCAGCTTTCATCCATCGCATAGGTTGCGAGATAGGGAATCCCTATGTGCCCGTAGAAGAGAGACAATTGGCCCTCGGCTGCGTGTTCTCCCTCATGCGCGATCTCTCCGACATAGATCGCGGAAATCAAACCGGTTCTGTCGGCGCCGCCCTCGCAATGGACGAGGATCGGCTTTTGCGCTGCGCGCATGATGGCGACGAGTTCTTCCGCTCTTGCTGGGCTCAGGATGTGGCGGGCCGACATCCGGAAGTCGATATGCGCCACCCCCATCTTCTTCGTCGCGGCCACTTCTTCGCGATACCACGTCCTGTCCGGGTTTGAGCCGCGCAAATTGATGACCGTCTTTATCCCGTAATCGCGGATATAGCGGCGAAGTTCGCCTGGCGTGGGCTGCGCCGAGCGGTAAAGCTGGCCGGCTACGACGACATGAAAATTGCCGGTGGCGCGCAGGACGCCGCAATAGGCGGCAACGAGCCCTAAGGTGAGAAGCGCTACCCAAAGGATATGCTTCAGACGAAAGGCTGAAACCATTCTCTTCTTTGCCCGCCTCGCCGAACAGCGATCCAGCCGAACATGGCGGAGCCGCTTATGCAAGCAAATGAAGCCAAGTTTACAAATTTGTAAGGTAACATGCTCCCACACTAATTCCTTCTTCATTAGGGATATGGGTTTCGGCGTGTACCGGAGGGACTGGAATGCGGATACTTCTGCTGGAAGACGATGCGAAACTGGCCGCCTTTATCGTCAAAGGACTGAAGGAAGCCGGCCACACGGTCCACTCGATCGCAAACGGGCACGATGCCCTGTTTCTGGCGATCAAGGAGCCTTTCGATCTCCTCATAGCCGATCGCATGGTGCCGGGACTGGATGGGCTCTCAACCACCAAGGCGGTCCGGGCGGCAGGCATCAAGCTTCCCATCATCATTCTTACCGCGATTGGCGGCGTCGATGATCGCGTCGAAGGTCTCGATGCGGGGGCGGACGATTACCTCGTCAAGCCGTTTGCGTTTTCCGAATTGCTGGCCCGCGTCAACGCGCTGTCGCGACGGCCGCCCTTGCAGACGGAGAAAACGGTTTTGAAGGTGGCGGACATGGAACTCGACCTTGTCCGCCGCCGCGTGACGCGAAACGGCCGACAGATCGAGCTGCAACCGCGCGAATTCGCCCTTCTGGAAGTCCTGATGCGCAATGAAGGACGCGTCGTCACGCGCACCATGCTCCTGGAGCAGGTATGGGACCTGCATTTCGATCCCCAGACAAGCGTAGTGGAGACTCATATCAGCAGGCTGCGCTCGAAGATCGACAAATCCTTCAGCAGCCCTCTTCTCCATACGGTCCGCAACATAGGCTACAGTCTGCACTTGCCGGAATAGCCGAACCTTTCTGCCGTTTCCCACCCTTTCGAGCGGCGCGGCAAACTCCGCAAACATACGAATTTGTAAGCAGCAGCCGATTTCCCGGCAAGGTAAGCCCCTTAGAAATCGCTCCGAATCCCGCGGCGCGATGGCGGCCGCGCGGCCGCGCGCAAGCAATATCCGGCTCAATCGCTCCAGACCCCGAACGAACGTTCCGTAAGAGAAAGCGTCCGATAAGTGTCTTCGTTCGTCGATATCGCTCAGGAATTTGGCGCCGCCGCCTTCCCGGCGGCTCCGCCCGCGCGTGCGCCCGAACTCAGCATCATCGTACCCACATTCAACGAACGCCCGAACGTCGCCCTCCTGGTCGACAAATTGAGACAGGTTCTGATCGGCGTCGAGTGGGAGGTCATCTTCGTCGACGATGATTCCACCGACGGCACGATGGAGCTCGTACGCAGGATCGCCTCGTCCGACAGTCGCGTCAGGGGAATCCGGCGTGTCGGCCGGCGCGGCTTGTCTGGCGCCTGCGTGGAGGGAATCCTGTCGAGCTCCGCCCGCTTTGTCGCTGTTATGGACGGCGATCTGCAGCATGACGAGAAGTGCCTGCCTGCGATGCTGCAGATCCTCCGCGACGACAAAGCGGAGATCGTGGTTGCAAGCCGCTTTGGCGAAACCGGCCAGCACCGGCAAGGATTAAGCCAGGTCCGCAGCCTCGGAAGCCGTTTCGCGATTGGGATCGCACAAAGGGTTTTGCAGGTGACGGTTTCCGATCCCATGAGC
>JBQCEL010000329.1:0-26073 GCA_051960255.1 Rhizobiaceae bacterium | reverse complement strand
TGTTCGATGTGCATTGCCTGATTTTCCAATGGTTCGTTGCGTAAGGTGGCCGGACCCAAATCACCGGGCCGGCCACCCTATCAGCCACCTTACAGGATTGGATTGCAACGGACTATCTTGGAAAACTATGGAGTGGTATCCATAAGTTTCGCTGTTAAATCAATATGTTGAATTGCCTAAAAAAATTCTCTTGGAAGTGCCCGGAAATGATACTGGCGGACTTTCTCTCCGCCATTCAAGCCCGGTCCATTCCGGACACATAGGTTACGGTTTATACCCGAGACACAGGCAAACGCTTTTGGCCCGAAAGGGTTCTTGAGTGGTTTTGTTTTGTCGGCTGGCCTTCCTTCAAAGACAGGACGTCGGATACCTTTCAGACGTGATCAACAAAGGTCTTGTCCTTTGTAGATGGGCGTTCGGGTCGAGCGCCTAGGTCGATGGACGCGTCAAATTGCTTCCAGTTCCCAGATCGGCCAGCCCTGGGACGCTTTTTGATAATTGGGAGAGGCAGAAGGCGGCGCAAACGCGGGATTTTGTTGGACATCAATCTCCGATTTCGGAGGTGGCCTATTCAAATTGGATGTGTTGAACATGAGGCTGCCACAACTCGTGAACGGAGACGGCGGAAAGGAGCCGAACATGACCGCGAAAATGATTTCGTTGGGTTCGCTTCTGATTGCGTTTTTCGGCGTAGTTCAAGCGCATGCTCTTCCGGTTCTTGAGATGAGCCCCTCTCTGCACGACACGGCCGCGCGCACGGATGGTAGCGCAGTCCCGCGATTGGTCGCGCTACCGGATTTTAGGGTCCGGAAATACTCATGGCTATTCATGATAAAAAAGATGGAGGGTATGGGCCTGCTGAACAGCGATCAGGTCAACTACATGCATCATTGCTTTTGGGGCAAGACCATCAAGCCCTGCATGAAGCATATCGGCTATTGTCGCGTGGGCCCCGTTCCGGAAGACCGGCTTCCGGTGCATAGCCTTATGGTCTTTGACAATCCGTTTCTGATCTTGCTTAAAATCGGGCCTGGCCAGCTCAGCGGGCGCGTCCCCAAATACGCTGCGCTGATGACGTCTTGGGAACCTTGCCATTAAAGCGATTCGCTCTTTCTCTCCGCCACTAGAGCAATTCCAGCAAAAGTGCATAGCGGTTTTGCGTTCGGAATTGCGTAGAAACAAATAGATAGAGCATTCCCGTGATTCGAAGAAAAACGGATATGCTCTAGGCAGAATCGCGGTGCAGTTCCCTCTTGGATGCGCAAGTGATCCTTTCTTTGACCGCAGAAAGGAGGCTCTAAATAAAGCCACCCTTCTGCTGTGCTTTCGGCTTGCCGCATTGGCGACGGTTGATCGAGCGGTCCATCGCCTCGATCTTCCCATAGGCCCTCTTGCGCTCGCGCGTCGCTTTGCTGCGCAGATCGGGAACCGGGAAAAGCCCGGTCGGCTGCTGTTTCAGGATCGGCCTGATGCCCGGCTGCTGGTCCGCCGGCAGGCCTTCCGGCGAGCCATAGGTTTTGACCAGCGCGTCCCTTTCGGAAAGCAGCGTCTTGCAGGGAACCTCGTCGTAGCGGACCGAATTGACCACCTCCGAATCGACGTCTGCCCGCATGTCGCTGCAGGCCGCAACGGAGGCGGCAAGCAGCGCCACGCCAACAATACCGGCCACGCTTTTTTTCAATGTCATTATCCGTCCCCACGACTCGGGCGCGACCATAGCATGGCGGAAAGGGGCGGCAAGAGGCGCATCGGTCCGCTCCATAGCGCAAACCAGCTCCGAATACACGCGGACCGCGCGTGTCATCTTTCATCGTGGCCAGACGTAAAGTATATTCCGGGGGGGCGACAGTAATTCCTTCAGCCCGCCTCGTTGATGAAAATTCCGTTAAAGAAACTCCGGATTTTCGGAGCGGTCTGGCTCTGAAGCAGCAATGATCCACCCGCCTCTATCACAAATATTACACCCGGAATCAAAACGTGTAATATTGCCATGGAACCGACAGCTCGCTGCCGCATTTGCCGCCCCATTTCATTTTTACGCCCTCCCCGTTTTGTAAACGGAGAGTAACTCGTAGATGACTTATGGAAATAATGCGCTCGCGGCGGCAACGCTCGCGGCGGGGATGGTCCTTGCGGCCTCGACAACGCCAGCTTCAGCCCAATGCGGTGGCGCATCCTGGTATGCCTTGAGAAGCCGGACCGCTTCCGGAGAGCGCATGAATCCCCACGCCATGACCGCGGCCCATCGCAGCCTGCCTCTCGGGACCAAGGTCAAAGTCACCAACAAACGCAACGGCCGCACCGTCGTCGTCAGGATAAACGATCGCGGCCCGTTCATAAGGGGGCGTATCGTCGATCTTTCCAGGGCAGCCGCGCGCGCGCTCGGCTTCGTTCAGGCCGGACACACGCCGGTCTGTCTCGCCAGCATCCATTGAACTCCTGAGCCGCTCGCCAAGCGACGCTGGCCGGCAGGCTTGTCAAGATGCCGGTCAGACGCCGAGATAGCGTTGCAGGAGATCAGGCTGGGCCTTGATTTCGGCCGCCGGCCCTTCATGGGCGATATGGCCGTTGTTGATGATATAGACCCGGCTCGCCAGCGCCAGCGTCGCGGCGAGGTTCTGTTCCACCAGCACGATGGTCTGGCCGGATGCGGCCAGATCGTGGCAGGCGCGCACGAGATCCTGCACGATGACCGGCGCGAGTCCCTCGAAAGGCTCGTCGAGCAGGATGATCTTCGGATCGCGAACCAGGGCGCGCGCAATCGCCAGCATCTGCTGCTCGCCACCGGAAAGGTCCGTGCCGCGGCTTCCCCGCCGCTCCTTCAGGCGCGGGAACATGCCGTAGATGCGGTCGAGCGGCCATTTGTTGTCGGCGGTCAAGCCGGCGAGGATTATGTTCTCCTCGACGTTCAGGCTGCCGAAGATGCGCCGGTCCTCGTGGACGAGTTGCATTCCGTGCCGGGCGATGGCGTGCGCCTTCCTGCCGGCGAGTTCGACGCCGTCGAGCCTGACGCTGCCGGCCTTCGGCGTGACGACGCCCATCAGGCTTTTCAGCGTCGTCGACTTGCCGGCGCCGTTGCGGCCGAGAAGCGCCACGACTTCGTGCTTCTCGACACGGAGCGAGACGTCGAAGAGGATGTGGCTGTCGCCATAATAGCTGTTCAGGCCACTGACTTCGAGCAGGCTCATGCCATTTCTCCATGAACGCCGCCGAGATAGGCTTCCTGCACCTTCGCGTTGGTTTTGATCTCGCCGGGCGTACCCTCGACGAGAACGCGGCCTTCCTGCAGAACAGTGACCTTTTCGACGAGCTCGAAAAGCGAGTCCATGTCGTGGTCGATGATGATCATGGTGCGGCCGCGGGCGATCGATTTCAGGAGCGCCACCGTCTCGACGCGTTCCTGCGGGCTCATGCCGGCGAGCGGTTCGTCGAGCAGGAGCAGGCTCGGCGACGTCGCCAGCGCGAGGCCGATCTCCAGCCGCCGCTTCTCGCCATAGGCGAGTTCCGAAACCGGCGTGTTCGCCCGCTTGATCAGATTGACAAGCGCGAGCGTGTGCTCGACCTGTGCGTCGAGGCCCTCGACCTTTCGCTGGCTACGGAAGAGGTCAAGCTTGAACCTGCCCCGGATTTCTCCAAGCGCGGCAATGGTAAGGTTCTGCCGGACCGTCAGCCGCTCGAAGAGCTGGTTGATCTGGTAGCTCTTGGTCAATCCAAGCTGGCAAACATCGGCGACGCCCATGCCGGTGATGTCGCGGCCCTCGAAGACGATCTTGCCGGAGGTCGGCGGCACCTCGCATGTGAGCATCTTGAAGAAGGTCGACTTGCCGGCGCCGTTCGGGCCGATGATGCCGCGCATCTCGCCATGATCGACGGTGAAGTCGATATCGCTGTTGGCGACCACGCCGCCATAGCGTTTGGTCAACCCGGTCGCCTGCAGGATCGGTCCGGCCTTGTGATCTGTCGCCCTTGAACGCGCCGGCATGGCTTCTGCGCCGCCGATCGGAGATGTCGGGGCGGCGGAAGGCCGCGGCGCTTCGATCGGCTCCGCCGCCCTTTGCCCGCGCGTCGTCAGGCGATAGAGATCGACCAGGGCGCCGACAATGCCGCGCCTGAGGAAGCAGACCAGGAGCACGAAAACGATGCCCAGGACGAGCTTCCATGTGGCGCCGAGATGCAGCGTCGTCTGGAAAAAATCGCTGAGATAGAGCCATACGGTGGCGCCGATCAGCGGCCCGAACAATGTGCCCGCCCCGCCAATCGCGGTCTGCATCACAAGCTGGCCCGACGTGTCGAACATGAAGGCGTCGGGCGGCATGAAGCCCTGCATGAGGCCGAGAAGCCCGCCGGCGAAGCCGGCATAGACCGCGGCGACGACGAAGGCGGTGAGCTTGTAGCCATGGATATTGTGGCCGAGCGCCTCCGCTCTCAACGGATTGTCGCGAATGGCGGAAAGGATCGCGCCGACCGGCGAGCGCACGATCCTGAGCGCGACGACCAGGCCGATGAAGTACCAGAAGGCGAGGAAAACATACATCGACCAGTTGCTGTCGAATTGCAGCGTGGTGAAGCCGAGAGACAGGCTGGGCGTCGGCACGCCCGGCAGGCCGTTCTCGCCGCCGGTGAAGGCGGCAAGCGGATTGAACTCCACGAAGAAGAATACTTCGGCGATCGCCACCGTTATCATGGCGAAATAGATGCCTGTGCGCCTCAGCGCGATCAGCCCGACGAAATAGCCGACTACGCCGGCCGCGATTGCGCCGATGAAAACCGACAGTACGACATAGGAGAAGCCGGCGATGGTGAGCAGATAGGCCGCGACCATGCCGCCGGTGCCGAAAAAGGCGGACTGGCCGAAGGAAAGGAGGCCGGTATAGCCGAACAATATGTCGAAACCGATACCGAACAGGCCCCAGATGAGGATACGGTTGATCGTGGTCGGGGTGAAACCGAGATAGGGCAGCACGAAAGGCGTTGCGATCAGCGCCAGCGCCGTCAGGGTCTCGACGAGGAGGGGGCGTTGCTTCAGCATGGTGGCGTTCACTCGCGGCCCGCCGCGCCGAGCAGTCCGTGAGGACGCAGCACCAGAACCAGCGTCATCGCCACGAACAGCATGACGTAGGAATAGCCGGGGTTGAACATGGAGGTGATGGAGATGATCTCGCCGGCGATGAGGCCGCCGAGGATGGCGCCTGGAAACGAGCCAACGCCTCCGATCACGACGACGACGAAGGTTTGCACGAGGATCGCCTCGCCGACGTCGGGAGCGATCGAGACGACGGGCGCGTTGACGATGCCGGCGAAGCCCGCGGCCATGGCGCCGATGCCGAAGACCAGCATGAACACCTTGTAGACGTCGATGCCGAGCGAATCGACCATCACCGAATCCTCGATGCCGGCACGCACGATCATGCCGATGCGGGTACGGTAGAGCACGAAATAAAGCACCAGCAGCGCGACCGCCACGATGCCGAGCGCCGCCAGACGGTAGGTCGGATAGAACATGAAGCCGAGATTGGTAATGCCCTGGAAGATGCTTGGCGGCGGCGTCATCTTCGACAGGCTGCCGAAGAAGAACCGCACCGTCTCGACGAAGACGATGCCGAGGCCGAAAGTGACGAGGAGTTGGTCCTCATCCGGCCGCGTGTAGAAATGGCGGATGATCACCCGTTCCGTTACCACTCCAACCAGCATGACGAAGAGGGAGCCGGCGAGGAGCGCAAGAATGAAGGAGCCGGAATAGGTGTAGGCCAGCCAGCCGGCATAACCGCCGAGCATGAACATGGCGCCATGCGCGAGGTTGAGGACGCCGAGCGTGCCGTAGATGATGGTCAGGCCAGAGGAAATGAGCGCGAGAAGCGCGCCAAGCACCAGCCCGTTGAAGCATTGCGAGATGAAATTCGCCCAGTTTACCACGCTGTCCCTACCCCGCTCGCGGATCGATATCCGACCATAATCGCATCGATATCATAATTCTTCGCGCTCTCAACGGTGGTGGTCGAGAGCGCGAATGCCTGCCGTGAATGCAAAGGCAAGTCGGCGGCGGCCCCCCTGGCCATCGGGAACAGAGGGGCCGCACAGATCAGGTGTAGTCGCCGAGCTTGCAGCCGAAGGCATCCGGCTTCTGCATCAGGCCTTCGCCCGGCACCACTTCGAGCACCTCCCAGTAATCCTCATCGTTCTTCATGTCCTTTTTGGCCTTGCCACGGACGATGACGACGGGACGGACGCACTGGTGGTCTTCGGGCCGATAGTGAACGTCGCCGACGAGAGAGGGGATGGTCTCCCCCTTCTCGTACTGCTTGATGACGTCGGGCGGATAGAAGCTGCCGGCCTCCGTGACCATGCGCGCCCAGGCCGCGAAGCTGTTGTAGCTGTTCTCCGCACCCCATTCCGGCCGGTAGCCGTACTTCTTCTGGAACGAATCGACGAACAGCTTGGCCAACGGATATTTCGGGTCATCGGCCATGGTCCACCAGAAATCGGTCGCCGCGAAGACGCCGGCCGTTATGTCCGGGCCAACTTCCTTGGCGAGGAACGGGATCTGGTAAGGGATGACAAGCGTCATCTTCGGCAAGAGGCCGAACTGCTTGGCCTGCTGGGTTGAAAGGACAGCGTCGCGGCCCCAGTTGACGTTGATGAGGAATTCGGCGCCGGAATTGGCGATGTTGGTGAGATACTGGCTGAAATCCTGCGTGCCGAGCGGCGACACCTGGTTCGTCACCATCTGCCATCCGCCATTCTTGGTCAGATAATCGTTCACCGACTTCGTCACCGTGTGGCCGTAGGTGTAGTCCGGCGTCATGAATGCCGCCTTTTTGCCCTTGCCGAAATTCTTCAGCAGCACGGGGCCGATCGCGTTGGCGGCAGTTTCGCCGTAGAAGTCCTGGCGAAAGCCATAACGGACGCAGTCCTTGCCGGTCGTGTCGTTTGAGCCGGAGATACCCGCCACATAGAGGATCTTCTCGCGCTGGGCGAACTTGTTCAGCGCGACCGCGACGGCCGAGGAGGTCGAACCGGTCATCAGGATGATCTTGTTCTGGTTGATGAAGGTCTGTTCCACCTGCACGGCCTGGTTCGGCTTGGCCGCCGAATCGGCGGAAAGCAGTTTGACCTTCTTGCCGAGCAGACCATTATCGATCTTCGGCGCGATCTTCTTCATCAGTTCATGATTGGTGTTGATGTGTTCGACGGCAAGTTCCATGCCCTTGCGCTCGTCCTCGCCGGAGGAGGCGTAGGTGCCGGTCAGCGGTACAGCGGCGCCGATATAGACCGTATCGCCCTGAGACCCTGCCGGCCAGGTGCCCATTGCCGGCTTGTCGTCGGCCCAGGCAAGTGTCGGCATACCGAACGGCAACATCGTCGCACCGGCAAATCCGACGCCGGCCATCAGCGCCTCGCGGCGATTCAGGCCCTTCTTACTATCAGACATCGTCTTCCTCCCTTTTTTCATGCCGGCGACCTGTCGCCGGCTCCCGCCGATCCTAGGAAGAAGACATTCCGGCTGCGCCATTCGGGCCGCGCAGAAACACGCAGCCCCAGCGACTTGCCGGATCAGCTCCTCCACTGAATCCAGGGCGCCAGTAAAGTGGATCAAACTGACGAAAATCTGACCTGAAGCTGACCTGAAACTGAATTCGCCTATTTAAGATAGTCCTCAGTTCTCCCTTAGGGCCCCGTCGAGCAGAGCGCATAGGCGGCTGGCTTTGCCAAGAATCGGGTCGATCGAATGGACGGGGAAAAAGGCGATGTCCGCCAGGCAGTCCTCGAGAGTAATCGCCGCCTCGCCGATCTGGCCATGGCCGAAGGTGCCTGCTGCTCCCGCCAGACGGTGTGCGAGCGTCTGAAGCCGCTCCAGAGGCGCCTGTTTCTCGCTGCCGCCATCCGCAAGTTCTTTGAGCAGCGCCATAAGCGTGGCGCGGTCCTGCCGCAGCCGCTCGATGAAGGATCCGTCGGGATCGAGAAGCGCGAGCGCCGTCCTGTCCGGATCGGTTTTCCGGCCTTTCATTCGGCGCGGTCGCCCTGCAGCACGAGGCGGTAGCCGATGCCGCGCCGCGTCTCGATCGTCGCCTGCGCGCCGGCCGACTTGAGAACGTTGCGCAGCTTATAGATATGCGCCTCGATTGAATTGGGCGATACCTCGTCATTGAAGCCGTAAAGCGTTTCCTCGATCATGCGCTTCGGCGTCATATGGTTCTTCCGGCGTACAAGCAGTTCCAGGAGCTGGAATTGCTTGCGGGCGAGCGGAAGCCCGACGCCGCCGACCAGCGCTTCGAGCGAATCCCGATCAACGACGATGTTGGCGGCGTGGAAACGATTGTCCCTCAGCCGCGCCGGACGGCGCAAAAGCGCCGCGACGCGCGCCCTGAATTCCGGAATCGCGAAGGGCTTGACCAGATAATCGTCGGCGCCGCTCGACAGGCCGAGGACGCGGTCCTCGACCTTCCGGCGCGCCGTGAGCATGAGGATAGGCGCCTCGATGAGCAGCCGGCGCATTTCCCGCACCAGATCGAGCCCGTCGCGGTCGGGCAGACCGAGATCGACGATCAGAAGCGCATAGTCGGTCGCGGTGGCGGCAAGGAGCGCTTCTTCCGCTAGTTCGACCCGATCGACGGTGTAGCCAAGGGTAGCGAGTTCGCGCGAGAGCAGGCCGCTTATGTCGCTATCGTCCTCGACGACCAATATGCGCGGGCGCGAGATCGTGAAGGATTCGCTCTCCTCTCCGGGCAGCACATTCCCTTGCGGGGATGCAACAATGTTCCTGTTCACCACGTCGCCTCACCCTCGATCGCCGGTGCCGTCTGCGGCGATTTTGCGCGGCTTGTGGTGTAAAAACAAGAGGATTAGAGTTGCTGACGGCGAGATGGGCGCCTGTGGAATGCATCCGGACTCGCCCACATAGTAAGGAAGAAACGGCATGCCGGCCTCGGTGCTGATCGCCGACGACGACCCGAACATTCTGCGTGCGTTGAGCTTCCTCATGCAACGCGAGGGACATGTCGTGCGCACCGCGACGGACGGGCGTCAGGCGCTCGACGCGGTCGAGGAAGAAAAGCCCGATCTACTGCTGCTCGATCTGATGATGCCGCGGGCAAACGGCTACGACGTCTGCCGTACCCTGCGGTCGAGCCCCGGACATGAGGGCATTCGCATCATCATGCTGACGGCGAAGGGGCGCGATGCGGATGAGCAGACAGGTATGGCGCTCGGCGCCGACGCCTACATCACCAAGCCCTTCGCCATCAGCGACGTGACCGAATGCGTGGCGAGGGTGCTGTCCCGTCCCGCAACGGCTGCTCGCCCGCCACTTCGGCACGGCAGCGGAGCGTAATATGCTGCGCCGGACGGTTCGCCGCGACAGAATGGTCGGCCTTTTTGCAGCGGGCGTGCTTCTCTTCAATCCGCCCATCCTCAACCTCGTCGGCGGCACAATCTTCGGCTGGCCGGCCCTTTACCTCTATCTTTTCGGCGTCTGGACCGCGCTGATCGTCGCCGCCGCCTTTATCCTGGAAAGCGGCAACGACAATGAAGAGCGGCGATGAGCCAGCATCTCATCATTCTTGCCGCCGTCGCCTATCTGATCCTGCTTTTTGCTGTCGCCTATCTCGTCGAGCATACGGGCGGGCGCGTTTCCCGGCTGACGGGTTCCAGCCTCGTCTACACGCTATCGCTCGCCGTCTATTGCAGTTCCTGGACGTTTAATGGCGGCGTCGGCAGAGCCTCGCAATCCGGCCTCGACTTCCTGCCGATCTACCTCGGGCCGACGCTCGCCTTCTGTCTTGGCCCGATCGTCATCCGCAGGATGCTGAAGATCAGTCATGCCCACCGCATCACCTCCATCGCCGACCTGATCGGCGCCCGCTTCGGCAAGAGCGGCGGCCTCGCCGCGCTCGTGACGATCATCGCCGTCATCGGCCTCATTCCCTATATCGCCTTGCAGCTGAAATCGATCTCCAGCGGCTTCGCGGTGCTCAGCGCCTCGAACGGCACAGACGTGGCGACGAAGCCGGTCCTGACGGATGGCGCGTTATGGTCGGCAATCGTGCTGACCATCTTTGCCATGCTCTTCGGCAGCCGCAGCATTCATCCGCGAGAACATCATCCGGGAATGGTCGTGGCGGTTGCGCTTGAATCCATTCTCAAGCTGGTCAGTTTGACGCTGATCGGCCTGTTCATCGGCTACGGGCTCTTCAACGGCTTCGGCGACCTGTTCTCGAAAGCCGCCGCCATACCCGACATACGCTCCATTTTTGCCCATTCGCCCGACCGCTACGGCTACAACTGGATCGCGATGACGCTTCTGGCCATGGTCGCGGTCTTCTGCCTTCCGCGCCAGTTCCAGATCATGGTGGTGGAGAATGTCGACGAGCGGCATCTCAATCGCGTGCTCTGGCTCTTCCCGCTCTATCTGCTCGCCATCAACCTCTTCATCCTGCCGATCGCGATTGCCGGGCGGATGATGCTGCCGACCGACACCGACCCGGACAATCTGGTGCTCGCGATCCCGCTCGCCTCCGGCTATCCCGTGGTCGCTCTGATCGCCTTCCTCGGGGGACTCTCCGCCGCGGCGAGCATGGTTGTTGTGGAAACCACCGCCCTCAGCCTGATGGTCTGCAATGACGTGGTCATGCCGGCTCTTTTGCGCGTCAAGGCGCTCGGTCTCGAACAAAAGGCCGACCTGACCCGCCTGCTCCTGTGGGTGCGGAGGCTGGTCATGATCGGCGTCATGGGGCTGGGTTATCTCTATATGCGTCATGACAGCGCCCAGTTCGCGCTGGTATCGATCGGGCTGATGTCCTTCGTCGCCGTCGCCCAGTTCGCGCCGGCGATCATAGGCGGGCTTTTCTGGCGCGGCGCGACCAAGGCCGGCGCCTTTGCCGGCATTTCCATCGGCTTTCTTGTCTGGGTCTACACCCTGCTCTTTCCATCCTTCGCGCGGTCCGGCGCCCTGACGATGGATTTCATTGCCCATGGCCCTTTCGGCATCGCGCTCTTGAAGCCATACGCCTTGTTCGGGCTGGCGGGGCTCGATCCCGTCACGCATGGGACGTTCTGGTCGCTTCTTGCCAATATCGCCTGTTTTGTCGGCGTGTCGCTGGCAGGCCGGCAGAGCCCGGTCGAACGCGCCCATGCGGCAATGTTCGTCGAAGCGGTTCATCCGGGCGACGCCGCGCAGATCTGGCGGCGAACCGCGCTCATTCCGGACCTGATGTCGCTTGCCTCGCGCTTCCTCGGCAAGGAGAAAGCCGCCTCGGCCTATGCGGAGTGGGCCGCGAAGCGAGGCCTCGACGCGCGGACGGTCGTCCAGGCCGACACGCAGACAGTGCTCTTCTACGAACGCCTCCTCGCCGGCGTGATCGGCGCGGCTTCCGCCCGCGTCCTGGTGGATGCGATCGTCGAGGAAGAGCCGCTCGGCGTCGACGAGATCATGCGCATCCTCGACGAGACGTCGCGCGTCATCGTGGCCAATCGCCAGCTAGAGGAGAAGTCGCGCGCGCTGGAAGCCGCCACTGCGGAACTGAAGCAAGCCAATGACCGGCTGCAGCTTCTCGATCGCCTGAAGGACGACTTCGTCGCCACGGTCAATCACGAGCTGCGCACGCCGCTCGCCTCGATCCGGGCCTTTTCGGAAATCCTGCGCGACCATCCCGACCTGACGCTTGGCGAGCGTCACGAGTTCCTGCGCATCGTCATCGCCGAATCGGAGCGCCTGACGCGGCTCATCAACCAGCTGCTGGACCTTTCGAAAATCGAGGCGTCCGGCGCGATGCCGAGAGCGGATGCGCCGGTTGATCTTGCCTCCATCGCGCACGAATCGGCGGCGGCGATGGATCAGGTCTTCGCCGCGAGCGGCGTCGTACTCCGCGTCGAGATCGACGCGTCGGACGCTTATGTCCTGGGCGACCATGACAGGCTTGTGCAGGTTCTCATCAATCTTCTCGGCAACGCCGCCAAATTCGCGCGCGCAGGAGACGGGAAAGCCTATCTCACGCTCTCGCGCGTTGGCGAGGCTTTTGAGCTCGCGGTCGGCGACAACGGGCCAGGCATCCGGCCGAAGGATCGCGAGGTCGTTTTCGAACGCTTCCGGCAGCTCGGCGACACGATGAACGACAAGCCGCAGGGAGCCGGTCTGGGGCTCGCCATCTCACAGCGCATCGTGATGCAGCATGGCGGCCGCATCTGGGTCGAGGAAAGCAGGCTCGGCGGCGCGCTGTTCATGGTGAGCCTGCCATGCGCGCCGCCGAAAGGCCGGCAGCCGAAGGCCAGGCAAACACAGGCAGCCACCGTGTCGTAGGAGAGCCTTTGCACTCGGCTTCGGTTCCGGGTTAGACACCTCATCGGTAGATCCCCCAAGAAGACGGGGTCACATCAGCTGTTGTGGAGGCTCCGAACCATGCCGTCGCTGACGCGCTTTTCCGTCAAACCGCTTTCGACCATGACGCGCCGCCTGGCCGATATCGCGTCCGGCCGCACGGATCCGGACCTCGTCTTGCGCGATGCCCGCATTCTCTCGACCTATTCGGAACGGATTCTCTCCGGCAAGGAAGTCTGGATTGCGGGCGGCCGCATCGCGGCGGTCAAGCCTGCCGGAACCTATACAGGCCAGAGCACGAAGATTTATGACGTGAAGGGCGGCCTTCTCGCGCCCGGCCTCGTCGATCCGCATATCCATATCGAATCGAGCATGGTGACAGCCTGCGCCTATGCCGAGGCGGCGCTTCTGAACGGCACCACCACCATTTTCTGCGACAGCCACGAAATCGGCAACGTCATGGACGTCGCTGGCGTCGAGGCGATGCTGGAGGACGCAAGAGAGGCGCCGCTTTCCATCCTCCTGACGGTGCCGAGCACGGTGCCCGCGACCTCACCGGAGATGGAGACGGCGGGTGGCGATCTGACGCCGCAAAAGATCGCGGCGCTGTTCGATAAATGGCCGGAAGCGGTGGCGCTGGGCGAGAAGATGGATTTCGTTCCCGTCGCCATGGGCGACGAGCGCAGCCACGCCATCCTCGCCGCCGCGCTGGAGCGGGGCCGGCCGGTATCCGGTCATGTCTACGGGCGCGAATTCGTCGCGGCCTATGCGGCATCGGGCGTCACCGACACGCATGAGGCGATCGACCGCGACATCGCCGACGACCTTCTTGAAGCCGGCGTCTGGATTTTTCTGCGCGGCGGCCCGCCGACGACGCCCTGGCACAGCCTGCCCGAAGCGATCAAGACGATCACGGAACTTGGCGCCTCGCATAAGCGGGTTGCCGTCTGCACCGACGACCGCGACGCCGACGACCTCATGCTTTTCGGCATGGACTGGGTGACGCGGCAGGCGATGAAAGCCGGGCTGAAGCCGGAGCAGGCATGGTCGCTGGGCTCGCTGCACGGCGCCACCCGCTTCAACATGGATTGCGAGATCGGCGGTTTCGGCGGCGGCAGGCGGGCCGACATCGTGCTTCTCGACGACGCCTACAAGCCGGTCAACACCTGGTATGGCGGCGAACTCGTCATCGAGGATGGTAGGATCACGCCGTTGCTCGACCAAGCCCTTTCCAGCCGCTATCGCTATCCCGAGGCGGCCTATCACACCGTGAAATTACCGAAAAAAATCACGCTGACGCCGGATCTTCCCTCCGGCCCGGTGATCGCGCATACGATCCGCACCGAACTTCCTGGCATCACGCTCGGCCACGCAACGATAAAACTCGACCCGGCGAACGACTGGCAGACCCATTTCGACCGGCACGGGCTCTGCTTCGTCACGGTGGTGGAGCGTCACGGCAAATCGGCGGGCAATGTCGCGCATGGTCTGCTCGCCAATTTCAACCTGAGACGCGGCGCGGTCGCGTCCTCGGTCGGCCATGACAGCCACAACGTCATCATCGCCGGCACAAACGAGGCGGACATGCAGGTCGCGCTCCGCGCCATCGAGGAGAAGCAGGGCGGGGTGTGTGTTGTCATGGACGGCAAGGTGACGGCTATGGTGGAACTGCCGATTGCCGGACTACTCTCCGACAAGCGCGTCACTGAAGTCGCCGAAGAAGTGAAACAGATGAAGGAGGAGTGGAGAAAAGCCGGCTGCACGATCCCCTATATGGGCTTCAACCTCATCCCGCTATCGGTCATCCCCGAAATCAGGATCACAGACAAGGGGCTTGTGCTGGTGCCCGAGATGGAGATCGTTCCCACCTTCGAGCCCGCGTAGAAGCGATGTCAGCCGTCGGAGAGAAACTGGCTGTCGTCAGCCTCGGATCGTCCTGCCAGAGCGCGCATCAGATCAAGCAGAATGCCGGGGCGCTCTCGGCACTGACCGGCGACAATTTGATGCCGAAGCGCCTTCCCTTCGACTGGCTCATCTGCCCTATTGCCAGAATGGCGGAATGGATCGGTTCGGGCGACCGCTTTCCGACGTCGCCGCTGGAATTGTCAGCATATAACCAGGAAGGCACATTTTTCTGGGAAAAGCGCGGCGCGTTCTTCTGGCATGATTTCCGCCAACGACGGATTATAGACGTCGAGGGGACGTTCGGCCTGACGGGCGAAAAATACAGGCGGTTTTTCAATTCCTTCGACGATCTCAGGAACAAGGAACGCGTCGTCTTCATCGTCTCCAACACGCAGAACAATTTACCTTCCGTGCTCGGCTGCGACTATGAAAAGGGCGGCGGCTTCACGTTTACGCAGGGAAACACGCGAGCCTTGAAGCGGAGCGCCGAGAACGCGCTCGGCAGGCCGTGCGAGATGGTCTTTGTCACCTATAGCGGACGCAGCGCGCCGACATTCGAAAGCGTGCGCAGCGAAGGGATCACGGTCGCCAGGATTCAGCAGGACGAGAGCGAATGGAAAGGCGACGACGCGGCATGGCAAGCCTTGTTCCGGCGCTATTTCGGCTGAACCGCCACACGCCTCGCCCTTGGCCCTCGAACGGGGGCCGCGTCTTTGTTACCAGACAGCTTCATCGACGAGAGCAGGCCTGAGCAGATGGGTGCATCACATGTCTTACACCGCGCCTGCGAACCACGGAGGATCAATTATGAACGGCGCCGATCTCCTCTGCGATACATTACTCGTCAACGGGATCAATGTCTGTTTCGCCAATCCCGGAACATCGGAGATGCATTTCGTCGCGGCGCTCGACCGCAAGCCTCAGAGGCGCGGCGTCCGCGGCCTGTTCGAAGGGGTGGTGCCGGCCGCGGCCGACGGCTATGCACGCATGGCCGACAAGCCTGCCGCGACGCTGCTGCATCTCGGGCCGGGCCTGGCGAATGGCCTTGCCAATCTCCACAATGCGCGGCGCGCGCGCACGCCGATGATCAATATCGTCGGCGATCACGCCACCTATCACCTCAGGTATGACGCGCCGCTGACGAGCGACATCGACAGCCTGGCGAGGCCGATGTCCTGCTGGGTGGGACGGGCGACGACGGCGAACGAGATTCGGGCCATGACGGAGGAAGCCTATCTCGCGGCGCTCGCCCACCCGGGCGTCGCGACTCTCATCCTGCACGCCGACGCGGCATGGAGCGGACATGAAGGCGAGGCTCCGACACCAGTCACCGTTCCGGCGCGACCGAAGGCGGACGCCGTAAAGGTCAGGGAGGCGGCCGGCCTGCTACGCAGCGGCCGCAAACCGGCGATCATTCTCGGGGGCATCGCGATGCGCGCCGCCGCGCTCGAAGTCGCGGGCAAAATCGCGGCGGGAACGGGCGCCGCTCTTCTCACCCAGCGCGCGGCGCGCTGGGAACGCGGAGCGGGCCGGGTCACGCCCGCTGTCGTGCCCTATCCCGTCGATCATGCCCTGCGCGCGCTGAAGGAGTTCGATAGCGTCGTCCTGATCGGCGGAACCGCGCCCGTCGCCTTCTTCGCCTATCCGGGAAAACCGGGGACGCTGTTGCCGGAGGGCTGCAGGATCCTCGAACTGGCCGGACAGGAGCACGATCTTGCCGCAGCGCTCGCCATGCTGGCCGATGAACTCGGCGTCGGCAGCCTGCGCCCCTCAGGCATCCATCCCTATACGGCGCCTGATTTGCCGGCCCCTACCGGCGCGCTTACATCGGATGCAATCGCGGTCGCCATGGCGCGCGCGCTTCCCGAAGGCGCCATCGTCTGCGACGAGGGCATCACGTCGACCCGGCGCTTTTCCGAACTGGCGGCGACCGCGGCGCCGCATGATCATCTGCCGATTACCGGCGGCGCGATCGGCATCGGCATTCCGCTGGCGACAGGCGCCGCGGTCGCCTGCCCGGACCGCAAGGTGATCGGGCTGCAGGCCGACGGGAGCGGCATGTACACGCTCCAGGCCTTATGGACGCAAGCGCGCGAAAATCTCGACGTGGTGACGATCGTCTATTCCAACCGCGGCTACGCCATCCTGAAAGGCGAGATGCGCAATGTCGGCGTCAACGATTTCGGGCGCAATGCGAGGCGGATGCTGGAAATCGAGGATCCCGCGCTCGACTGGTGTTCGCTTGCGAAGGGAATGGGCGTCGAGGCCGGACGGGCCGAGACAGCGGAAGATTTCATCCGCCTGTTCGGGGCCGCGCTTTCCCGGAAAGGTCCGTTCCTGATCGAGGCCGCCATCTGAAGTGACGACCTCATCAGATGATTGGATAGCGCCGCGATCCCGGGAGAGAAGATCGCGGCAAAGTCACGGATCGAGTCAATGGATGCTGACCGGCGTCAGGTCGTTTTCCATCGCGCCGGCAAGCGCGGTGGCGCGGGTGTCGGAAAGCAGGATCGGTTGGCCGTTCGCGGCGAACAGCGCCCAAAGCTTGGTGCCGGGCTGCAATTCCGGCAGGTTGCCGAAGCGGCCCTTCAATTCGTCGCTGTCGATCTCGCGCAGATAGGCGACCACGCCTTCTCCGAGATGAGCGAGCTGCGTTTCGGTCAAGCTGATCTTGGGATTGTCATGTTCGGTCATTTCAAGCCTCCTTCAGCGGCCGTTCTTCGATGAACCGGTCCGCATAGAGCCATCGGCAAGGGTCAGTCCTTCACCGATATGTTGATCTTCCGTACGAGGCGCTGGGGCTCGGGACGGTCGAGATCGACCGACAGAAGCCCGTTCCGGAGTTCGGCCCCGACGACGCGCATGCCGTCGGCAAGCACGAAACACCGCTGAAACTGCCGCGCGGCGATGCCGCGATGCAGATAGTCCCGTTCTTCCTCGTCGGTCTGCTTGCCCCTGATGACCAGCTGGTTTTCTTCGGTCGAGACGTCGAGATCGCTTTCGGCAAAGCCCGCTACCGCGAGCGTTATCCTGAGCCTGACGGCGTCGCCGTCACTGTGCAGCCTCTCGATATTGTAGGGCGGATAACCGTCGCCGGTCTTCGCCAGACGTTCCAGCGTCTTTTCCATGGAATCGAAGCCCAGAAGCAGCGGGCTCGAAAATGGCGTCATTCTTGACATGTTCCGGTCCTCAAAGAGCGACGTGGAAACGGAAAAACCCTGATGGCATTTTCCCGTCTGACCCTGATATGGTCCGCCCGAAAAACGAATTCAAGACGTGAATTCTGGAAGCTCAGGGGCAGGCATGGCGGCAGTTCGGAAGATCATCATCGACACGGATCCGGGGCAGGACGACGCCGTCGCCATCCTGCTTGCACTGGCAAGCCCCGAACTCGAAATCCTGGGCATCACGGCGGTCGCCGGAAACGTGCCGCTGGCGCTGACGGAAAAGAACGCGCTCAAAATATGCGAACTGGCCGGAAAGCCCGAAACGCCGGTCTATTCCGGCGCGATCCGGCCGCTCACGCGCCCTCTCGTCACCGCCGAGCATGTCCATGGCAAGACGGGGCTCGACGGCCCTGACCTGCCCGAGCCGGAAATGAAGCTGCGCCAGCAATACGCGGTCGATTTCATCGTCGAGACGCTTATGCGCGAGGAAAGCGGCGCGGTCACGCTGGCGACGCTCGGCCCGCTGACCAATATCGCGCTGGCGCTGATCCGCGAGCCGCGCATCGCCCCACGCGTCAAGGAACTGGTGATGATGGGCGGCGGCTTCTTCGAAGGCGGCAACATCACGCCGGCGGCCGAATTCAATATCCATGTCGATCCGCACGCCGCCGACATCGTCTTCCGTTCCGGCATACCGACCGTCATGATGCCGCTCGACGTGACCCACAAGGCGCTCACCTCGCCGGCGCGGATCGCCGCCTTTCGCGGCCTCGGCAACCGGCCGGGCATCGCGGTCGCGGAGATGCTCGGCTTCTCCGAACGGTTCGACAAGGAGAAATATGCCGGCGAGGGCGGACCGCTGCACGACCCTTGCGTGATCGCCTATCTCCTTGCCCCTGAACTCTTCAACGGACGGGAATGCAACGTCGCGATCGAGACCATATCGGAACTGACGCTCGGCATGACGGTGGTCGATTGGTGGGGCGTCACGGACCGGCCGAAGAACGCGCTGGTCATGCGCGATGTCGAGCATGAAGCCTTCTTCGCGATGCTCGTGCAGCGGATCGGCAGGCTCTGAGTCGATCCTTCCATTTTCGCCTTTCGACCGATCAAACCCGCACTAGAAAATCCATAAGGAGAGATTGCAGCGGCTGCCGATGCGGCGTTAAGCTTCAACCCTCGGTCAGCCACCGCCGGATCTGGCAACCGTGTTCGAGCGGGCGCCGTCAGGAGGAGGGCCATTGATGCCGCTGTCCAACAGATGTTGCGCAGGGCGGAAATTTATTTGATTATATTAATAGGATTAATACTAGCCATCGGCGTAAAATCGCTTATTGTGCAAGTCGCGGAGGCGGCCACGGATTTCCGGCGAGGGAAGAGGCGTGACCCCTCGATCCAGGCATCATGGAGGAGACAGCAATGTCCAAAGACATCACGGAAGACAAAATCGAAACAAGCGATGCCCTTGCGCCAAGCCGCCGCGGCTTGCTGAAGGGATCTGGCGCGCTCGCCATGGCGATGGGCGCGCTCGGAGCCGCCGGCCTGCCGTCGCTCGCGGAAGCCGCCGGCGGAAACGGCAATTTCCCCAGCCATCCGAAATGGAAATTCGTGTTCGTCAACCATGTGACGACGAACCCGTTCTTCGTGCCGACCCAATACGGTATCGCCGACGCCTGCTCGCTGCTCGGCTGCACCTACCAATGGACCGGCTCACAGACATCCGTCGCCTCGCAGATGGTCAATTCGATGAACGCGGCCATCGCCGCCAAAGCGGATGCGATCGCCGTCTGCCTCGTCGATCAGCATGCTTTCAACGAGCCTGTCGAGCGGGCGCTCAAGGCCGGCATCCCGGTCTTCGCCTATAATGCCGACACCAAGGACAACAAGCGTCTCGCCTATATCGGCCAGGACCTCTACGCCGCCGGCAAGTCGCTCGGCGAGCGCATCGTCAGCCTCGTCGACGAGGGCGAAGTGGTCGGCTTCATCGCCACGCCCGGCCAGCTCAACATCCAGCCGCGCCTCGACGGCGCCCGCGACGCGATCAAGGCCTCGGGCAAGAAGATCACCCTCGCCGAAATCGCCACCGGCCCGACGGTCAACGAGGAAGTCAGCCGTGTCGATGCCTATTATGTCGGCCACAAGGACGTGAAGGGCATGTTCGCCGTCGACGCCGGCTCGACCATGGCCGTCGGCAAGACGATGGAGAAATATGGCCTTCATGCCAAGGGCGTGCGCGCGGGCGGCTTCGATCTCCTGCCGCAGACGCTGGACTTCATCGCCCAAGGCCATCTCGACTTCACTATCGACCAGCAGCCCTATCTGCAGGGCTTCTACACGGTGATGGAGATGTTCATCTTCCTCGCCTCGGGCGGGTTGAGCGGACCGGCGGAGATCAATACCGGCCTGAAATTCGTCACCAAGGATGGCGTCGAGCCTTACCGCAAGACGCAGAGCCGTTACGAGGGCAACTCCAAGGAAGAGAAGATCCTGAAGCGGCCGGCCTCGATCGCGGGCTGATCTTGTAACAATCGAGCCGGGCAGGCTTTTTGCGAATGAACGATCCTGAAAAAAGCCGCCCGGCGGCGACTGTTTCCAAACCGGCCGCGGCCGGTCGCGACAAGAGCATATGGAGGCGCGCGGGCGCCTTCATCCTGCGCTATCGCGAAGCAAGCATCCTGATCGCCGGCATTTTGCTGACGATCTATTTCCAATGGTCGAGCAGCGCCTTCCTGTCGAAGGCCAATCTGCAGAACCTTGTCCAATATTCCGGCACCACGGCGATCATCGCCGCCGGCGAAGTGCTGGTGCTCGTCTGCGGCGAGGTCGATCTTTCCGTCGGCATGGTCTATGCGCTGACGCCGTTCGTCATGTATTTTACCGCACAGGCGGGAGCGCCTTGGTGGCTGGCCGTCATCGCCGGCCTCGGCGCGGCGGGCGTTGTCGGCCTCGTCAACGGCCTCGTCACCACCATTCTCGAGGTTCCCTCCTTCGTAACCACGCTCGGCACGCTTTTCCTGATCAACGGCTTCACGCTTACGATCTCCGGCGGCTTCCCGGTCCAGCCTCAGGCAGGCCCGACCTTTGCCGCGGTTTTCGGCGCCAATCCGCTTGCCGAACTGGCCTGGGCGCTCGCCATCGCCATCGTCTTTCAGTTCGTGCTGAAGAAGACCCGGTGGGGCCTGCACACGGTCGCGACCGGCGGCAATCTCGTCGGCTCGGCCGAGGTCGGCATTCCGGTCCGCGCCATCAAGACCGGCAATTTCATCCTTTGCAGCATTCTCGGCGGTTTCGCCGGCATCATCGACTGTTTCCGCATCGGCTCCGTCGATCCGCTTGCCGGCGGCTCGCAAATCATGTTCATGGCCATCGCGGCGGCGGTGATCGGCGGCACGCTCCTGACCGGCGGTCTCGGCACGGTCATCGGCGCGCTCATCGGCTCGGTCGTGCTCGGCATCTTGACCGACGGCTTCACCTTGCTCGGCGTCAGCGCCTATACGTTCGACATGATCCTCGGCGCGGCGATCCTCGTCACCATGGCCGTGAATATCAGGCTTGCGCTGCTGCGCGACCGTGGAGGCCTCTGATGAACGGAACGACCAAAGGCCAGGAAGTGCTGCGCGCCGAGCACGTCTCCAAATCCTTCGGGCAGGTGACGGCGCTGCGCGATATCAACCTCACCCTTCGCAAGGGCGAGGTGCTCGGTCTTCTCGGCGACAATGGCGCGGGCAAATCAACGCTGATCAAGATCTTGACCGGCTTTCACCAGCCGACATCCGGGCAGCTCTATTTCGAGGGCAAGCCGGTGACGCTGCGGTCCGTCAGCCAGGGGCGCGCGCTCGGCATCGAGGTCGTGTTCCAGGACCTGGCGCTGATCAACGAGGTCAATGTCTATCGCAACATGTTCCTCAGGCGGGAGCCGGTGTTCGGCGGTTTTCTCGGCATCCTCAACGACCGCAAGATGCGCGAGCAGGCGATCGAGCAGCTCAATCGCATGGGCGTCCGCATCCCGTCCGTGGACGTGCCGGTGGCGAAGCTATCGGGTGGACAGAGGCAGGCGATCGCAGTGGCGCGTTCGGTCTATCAGCAGGCCAAGGTCCTGCTTCTCGACGAGCCGACGGCGGCGATGGGCGTGAAGGAATCCGCCCTTATCCTCGACGTGATCCAGCGGTTGAAGCAGCAGGGCGAGGTCGGCGTCATCATCATCGCGCACAATTACGCGCAAATTTTCGACGTCTGCGATCGCGTCAATCTGATCGAAGGCGGCAAGATCACCTTCGACAAGCCAACGGCGGACACCTCCATCCAGGAGCTCACCGATATCGTCGTGAAGGAATACCGGAACGCAAGGCGCGACCTGCCGGCCGGGTGACATTGGGGCGTTCTCAAAGAGCCGGCGCGCAGACGCCGGCCCGGAATGTCCAGCTTCAGCATCCTCCCACCTGCCCGGCTTCCCAGCCGAGAATGGCCCGCTTGCGCGTCAGCCCCCAATGGTAGCCGGTTAGCGCGCCGGATTTGCCGACCGCGCGATGGCACGGCACAACGAAGGAAATCGGATTGGCGCCGATCGCCGCTCCTACCGCGCGGGATGCCTTCGGCGCGCCGATCTCCTTCGATATCTCGGAATAGGCGCAGGCCTTCCCCATGGGAATGCGGAGCAGCGCCTCCCAGACCCTCACCTGGAAATCGGTGCCGATCAGGACAACCCGCAGCGGTTGCTCGGAGCGCCAGCGCGCCGGATCGAAAATACGTCCGGCGTAAGGCGCCGTCGCGGCGATGTCCTCGATATAGGTGGCGTTCGGCCAGCGGCCCGACATATCGGCAAAGGTCTCACGCTCCTTGCCGGGATCGGCGAAGGCAAGGCCGGCCAGGCCGCGCTCCGTCACCATCACCAGGGCGATGCCGAAGGGCGACACGTGATAGCCGTAGCGGATGGTCAGCCCGGCGCCGCGCGTCTTGTAATTGCCAGGCGACATCGCCTCATGCGCCACGAAAAGGTCGTGCAGCCTGCCGGGCCCCGACATGCCCACCTCATAGGCGGCGTCGAGGAGCGGCGCGCCCTCGTCGAGCAGGCGGCGTGCATGGTCGAGCGTGACGGCCTGCAGGAATCCCTTGGGGCTGAGGCCAGCCCAGCGCGTGAAAAGCTTCTGCAAGCCCGTCGGCGTATCGCCCACAGCCTCGGCAAGCGCTTCCAGCGAGGGCTGGTTGCGATAATCGAGGCTGATCTTCTCGATGCAGCGGCGCACGATCTCATAATCGTCGCCGGCAGGAGTGATGTCTTTCTCAAGGATTGCGGTCTGCGCGTTCATGTCCGCCTCCATCGCGGTCGTATCTGATTAACCGCAATATCGAACGGCTGAGGGAAATTTCCCACCCGTTTCCTGACAACTCTCGGCCGGGTTGCCTCCGAAGCGGGATCAGCGGCCCTTGGCCGTGGCACGCGCGCGGGAAAAAGCGTTGGCGAAGCTTTCCCGGTCGTCGGGATTGAGGAATGCGCCGATCGGCACGCTTTCGCCACGCGCCTCCACCGCCATGCCGGTTATGCCGATCTCCTGATGCCGGCTGACGGAAAAACGCGTCCAGAACGGGTTGAAGCGGTGCTCTTCGGCGCGGCCAGAAGCCGCCACCTTGCGGATATCGAGGCTGGTGCGCGAGAGCGCCACTTCCTCATGCACGCGGGCAGCACGATAGTTGAGGCGAAAGGCGATATAGACCCCGACGACATTGAGGCCGCAGAAGCAGAGGATCGGCCAAGCGCCATCCACCAGGAAAAGCATGCCGGTGGTCAGGCAGGCGAAGGCGAGCACGCCCATGAGGATGAAAAAACCCGTCCGGCCCAGCGACCGATGCGGTGTCAGCAACGCGCGGAAAAAGGGTTCGTCGGCAGCGTTCAAATCCTGCATTCCAAAGATTATAGGAAGCGAATGGAAAAACTGAATAGCAAAAGAGCGTTACCGTCCATGCGCCAGGCGCAGAGTTCGGAAAGCAAAAAAGCCGGCGCGAAGAGGGCCAATCCTGGGCGCAAGCGCATTCCCTACACAAAGGAGGAAATCCACGAGATATTCCGCCGCTTCTCGCTCCAGCGCCCCGAACCGAAAAGCGAACTCGACTACACCAACGCCTTCACCATGCTGGTGGCGGTGGTTCTTTCCGCACAAGCGACGGATGCCGGCGTCAACAAGGCCACCAAGGCGCTTTTCGCTCGGGCGGACACGCCGGCGAAGATGGCGGCCCTGGGCGAGGCCGAAATCAGCCGATACATCCGCACGATCGGGCTCTGGCGCGCAAAGGCGAAGAATGTCGCCGCGCTTTCCGAAGCGCTTGTCCGCGATTTCGGTGGAGAGGTGCCGGACGACCGGGAGGCGCTGATGAAACTGCCGGGGGTTGGGCGCAAGACAGCCAATGTCGTATTGAACAATGTCTTCGGCGAGCCGACGCTCGCGGTCGATACGCACATCTTCCGGCTCGGCAACCGGCTGCTTCTGGCGCCGGGGAAGACGCCGGAGGAGGTCGAGGCAGGCTTCCTGCGCATCATCCCGCCGGAATATCTGCGCCACGCGCATCACTGGCTGATCCTGCACGGCCGCTATGTCTGTAAGGCGAGACGGCCCGAATGCGAGCGCTGCATCATCGCCGATCTCTGCAAGGCGCCTGTCAAAACGTGCGACGTCCCGACGCCGATCGTGCCGATCGAGGAAGAAGCCGTCGCTGTCGCCACGCCGCGATAGCCGGCCAATGGCGAGGAGCCGCCATTTCCTGTAAGCTGCGCGCAGCCATCGGGGATGCCCCGCGGCTTTAAGAGGGACAATCAGCGAGGTCGACCATGCCTACCTCCTTTCCAGCCGCAGCCACGGAAACGCGCCTGCAGCGCCATTTGCGTGACCATTGGAAAAGCTATGCGATCCAGGGCGTAATCGCGATCATCGTCGGGATTCTTGCCATTGTTGCGCCGTTTGCGGCGACGCTTGCCACGACGCTTTTCGTCGGCTGGGTGCTGGTGATCGGCGGCATCCTCGGGATCATCTCGGCCGTCAGGGCCTATGCGGCTCCCGGTTTCTGGGCCAATCTCGCGCTCGCGGTGATCTCGACCCTACTCGGCCTGTCCTTCATCATCTTTCCCCTCCACGGCGCGATCACGCTGACATGGCTTCTTGCGATCTTCCTCGTCCTGTCGGGATTTATGAACTTCGCCATGGCGAGGGCGTTCCGCAGCTCGACGGGCCGATTCTGGCTGGTCGTGCTGTCGGGCGTGATCGACATCGTGCTGGCTTTGATCCTGGTCTTCAGCCTACCGCTTTCGGCGATCTGGGCGATCGGATTGCTGGTCGGGATTTCGCTGTTGACATCCGGCTTTTCGCTGCTCTTCGCGGCGATCGACGCCCGCAACAATCCTCTTTGAGAGCGGTTGGAGAGGATAGGCCGGGGAAGCAGATCAGCGCCAGTTCCCTTCGTTCCACATGCGGGTGAAGGCGGTGCGATAGTCGGGATAGGCGAAACGGTAGCCGGACGCCTTGATCTTGCGGTTGGAGACCTTCTTGTTGTCGCCATAGAAGGAGCGCGCCATCGGCGTCATCTCGGCTTCCTCGAAGGGGATTTCGGGCGGCGGCGCGACGCCCATCAGCCTCGCCGCGAAGGCGACGACATCGGGCGCCGGCGCGGGCTCGTCGTCGCCGATGTTGAAGATGCCACCCATCCGGCGGTCGGCGAGGAATTCCAGCGATCCGGCAATGTCCTCGACATGGATGCGGTTGAAATACTGACCCGGCTTGACGATACGCCGCGCTGTTCCCCTTTCCAGATTGATGAAGCCGTTGCGGCCCGGACCGTAAATGCCGGCAAGCCTGAGGATCGCCACCGGCACGTCCCTCTCCTTGCCGAAATCGAGCCAGGCCTTTTCCGCCTCGACGCGCTGGCGCGAGCGTTTCGAGGTCGGCCGGCATGCGCTCTCCTCGTCCACCCAGGCGCCATCGTGAAAGCCATAGACACCGACGGTCGAGAGATAGCCGACCCATTGCAGGGCGGGCATTCCCTTCATCAGAAGCGGCCGCGCGGCGGAGAGCACGGGATCGCCCTCATCGCCGGGCGCAGCCGACAGGACGAGATGCGTCGTCTCGGCTAATGGTGCGGCAAGATCGTCGCCGACATGCGTTCCGTCAAAAAGGAAAGGCCTAATGCCAGCCTCGCGCAGAAGGTCGAAATTCTCGTTCGAGCGGGTCGTCCCGACGATCCTGGCCTTGCCGGCCACGCGGCGGGCAAAGGCGCGTGCCGAATAGCCGGCGCCGAAGAGGAAATAGCGTTCGGTCATTCACTGTCTCCCGCGCGGCTTGCTGCATCCCATTCGGCGATCACGTCCGGCTCCGTTTCCTTTGGACGATGCTCGCGCGCGAGCACCGCAAATGGCTGAGATGAGAGAAGCCGCGACAGCGCCCAGACCGCCGCACCGCGCACCAGCGGAGACAGGTCTTCAAGCAGGTCTTCGCATCGCGGCGCCAAAGCTGCTTCGCCGCTATTGCCGGCAGCGATCAGCACGTTACGAATGAAGCGGTCGCGGCCGATCCGCTTGACGGGCGAACCTGAAAAGAAAAGCCGGAAGGCGGGATCGTCCAGTTTGAGCAATTCGTTGAGGGGTGGGGCGCGAAGCTCGGCGCGCTGCGCAAGCTTCGCCTCCGAGGCCGTCCGGGCGAACTTGTTCCA
>JBQCEL010000328.1:0-2219 GCA_051960255.1 Rhizobiaceae bacterium | reverse complement strand
CCGCTCCAAACGGTTCTACGACGCAGCGCTTGCCCCGCTCGGCTACCGGCTCTTGAGGGAAAGGGAGGCATCGCTCGGCTACGGCCGCACCCATATCAGCCTGTGGCTCCGTGCAACCGACAGGCCCGTTCCAGCCGATCCGAAATCCGGCCTGCATTTCTGCTTCACGGCGCCAGATGTCCGAAGCGTCGGCGAATTCTATTCAGCCGCGCTCGCGAATGGCGGGCAGGACAATGGCGCGCCGGGCCAGCGTTTCGAATATGCTCCGGATTATTACGCCGCCTATGTCTTCGATCCGGACGGCTACCGGCTTGAGGCCTATGCCGTGGATGAAGAGGCGGAAAACCCGCGCAGCCTTCATCTTGACGATTGAAAATCCTCAGGAAGCCCCCGCCTCCACCAGCCTTGCCGCGTAACGGGCCATCGTATCGATCTCCAGATTGACGCGATCGCCCGGCTGCCGGTCGCCCCATGTGGTCACGGCAAGCGAATGGTGGATCAGGAGGACATCGAAGCGATTGCCGTCGACCTTATTGACCGTTAGCGAAGTCCCGTCGAGGGCGACCGACCCCTTCGGTGCAATGAATTTCGCGAATTCGGCCGGAGCTTCCAGCGTGAACCGCACCGCCTCGCCCTCCTCTTCCCTTGCAACAATCGTCGCCATCCCATCGACATGGCCGGAAACGATATGGCCGCCCAATTCGTCGCCGATCTTGAGCGCGCGTTCGAGATTGATCCGCGTGCCGGCTTTCCATTCGGCGATGGTGGTCAGGCGCAGCGCCTCTTCCCACGCTTCCACCTCGAACCAGCGGCGGTTCAAGCCCTGTTCGGGAAGGTCCACCACGGTCAGGCAGACCCCGCCGCAAGAGATCGATGCACCGATAGCGATCGTCTCTGGATCGTAATGCGTGTCGACGCGCAACCGAACGCCTTTCGCCAACGGTTCGACGGAAGAGACGGCGCCGACATCGGTGACTATACCGGTGAACATCAGGATTTCCTTATATACTCGGCATAATGGTCGTCGCCGAAACCCGCTTCCCGTATCCGCCGGAAACCGGCGGGAATGTGGTCCGCGTCGATCGGCGCCGCCACGCCGTCCACACCGATTTCTCCGGCGCCGGTGAAAAGCGCAATGCGATCAACCAAATCCTCTTCGAGGAAATGTCGCGCCGTTTCCGCTCCGCCCTCGACCATCAGCGCCGCCATTCCCTGTGCTCCGAGGTCTTCAAGGAGTTCAGGCAGGGCAATCCGGCCTTCCGCCGCCACGGCAGCGAGGAATTGCACACCGGCCTGTTCCAATCCTTCCCGGCGACCAGCATCGGCATCCGCCAGCGCCGCCGCGAAAACAGGAATTTTCCGGGCGCTCGCCGCCAGTTTCGAGGCGTTTGGGAGGCGTGCATGCGCATCGAGAATAATGCGGATAGGCGACCTGTCCTCCAGTCCGTCCAGCCGGCAATCGAGCATGGGATCGTCGGCAAGAACAGTGCCGATTCCGACGAGGATGGCGTCCGACCTCGCCCGCATCAGATGGACCTGCCGGCGGGCGATCTCGCCGGTGATCGGAACCTGTCCGGCGTCCTTGCGTCCGATTTTTCCGTCACGGGAAACCGCCAGTTTCAGAGTCACTTCAAGGCGCTTTTTTAGAGAACGCATGAGATAGCCGGCCATCCTGTCGGCAGCTTGCTCGGCCAGCACTCCCCCAACAACCGCAATGCCCGCGGCCCGCAGGATCGCATAGCCCTTGCCGGAAACCCGTGGGTCCGGATCGGATGCCGCGCCCACCACGCGCGCGATGCCAGCGGCAACGAGCGCTTCGGCGCAGGGCGGCGTGCGGCCATGGTGGGCGCAAGGCTCCAGCGTCACATAGGCGGTCGCTCCGCGCGCCAGTTCGCCCGCTTGCTCGAGCGCCTGCGGCTCGGCATGCGGCCGCCCGCCGGGTGCCGTCACACCCTGTCCCACGATCACCGGGCCGTTGCCGTTGTCCCGCACGATCAGCGTCCCCACCGAGGGATTGGTTGAGGTCAAGCCGGTATGCCTGTCGGACAGCCGGATCGCCGCCGCCATGAAACGGCGATCGCTTTCGCTGGATTGGTTCTCGGTCCCCGGCATGTTCAGCCGGCGCCTTCCTCACTCAACTCGCCCAGCACGTCCTGGAAGTCCTTGGCCTCTCGGAAGTCGCGATAGACGGAGGCGAAGCGGACATAGGCGACATCGTC
>JBQCEL010000327.1:0-5454 GCA_051960255.1 Rhizobiaceae bacterium | reverse complement strand
GAATTCCAAGATTTCGTGGACGCAGGTCGAGACCGGTTCGGCGATCACCTGGAAATACCCGTCTTGCATCCTTCGCGGCGACAATTCGCGCGGCGAATTCTATTCGATCGCCGTGTCGAACGGGTTCCAGCAGGTCGATAGCGGAACGAAGATGCTGCATCTGGGCCGGAACACCACGAGTCGCATCATCTCCAAGGGCATTTCCGCCGGCAATTCGAACAATACCTATCGCGGCCAGGTCAGCGTCCATCGCAAGGCGGAAAACGCCCGCAACTTCACCAATTGCGACAGCCTGCTGATCGGCAATGAATGCGGGGCGCACACCGTGCCCTATATCGAGGCAAAGAACGCTTCGGCGCGGCTGGAGCATGAGGCGACGACGTCGAAGATCGCGGAGGACCAGCTTTTCTACGTCATGCAACGCGGCATCCCCGAGGAGGAGGCGATCGCGCTCATCGTCAACGGCTTCGTCAAGGACGTCATCCAGCAATTGCCGATGGAATTCGCCGTCGAGGCGCAGAAGCTCATCAACATTTCGCTCGAGGGGAGCGTGGGGTGAGCCATGTCCCGCTATTGGTTCAGGCCAAAGAGATACGGCTATGGCGCCACGCCCGTCACATGGCAGGGATGGGCGGTCACGCTCGGAACAGTGGCGGCGATGGTAGCGGTTTCGCTCACTCTGCGGCTTACCGAAAAAAGCGTTTGGACGCTGGCGGCGGCGCTCGCTTTCGACGTCAGTGCCTTGGCAGCGCTGTTTATAGTCAGCTACCGCAAAACCGAAGGCGGATGGCGCTGGCGCTGGGGAGAAAACCATTGAGCGGGGCGACCTCCGGGAGCACGGCATGAGCGTCAAACGCATCTGGCACGGCTGGACTACGCCGGAGAAGGCCGACGAATACCAGGCCCTTCTCCAGCGCGAAGTGTCTGTCGGTATCGAGGCCATGAACATTGATGGGCTGACACGCTTCGAGATGATGCGGCGCGACCTCGGCGAGGAGGTCGAGTTCGTCACGATTATGGAATTCACCGATTTGGAAGCGGTCAAACGCTTCGTCGGCGAGGATTATGAGCAGTGCTACGTGCCGCCCGCCGCTCGTGCCGTACTGAAACGCTTTAACCAGCGCTCGGCTCACTACGAACTGCTTGAAGCACGCACTTATTGAACGGATTGACAATGCTTGAGATCAGAAACCTGCACGCCCGTATCGCCGAGACCGGCACCGAGATCATCCGCGGGCTCGACCTCGCCGTGAAAGCGGGGGAAGTGACCGCGATCATGGGGCCGAACGGCTCCGGCAAATCGACGCTCTCCTATGTGCTCGCCGGGCGCGAGGATTATGAAGTCACTGAAGGCGACATCCTCTTCAATGGCGAGAGCGTTTTGGAGATGGATCCGGCCGAGCGCGCCGCCAAGGGCATCTTCCTGGCCTTCCAGTACCCGATGGAGATACCTGGCGTCGCCACGATGGAGTTCCTCAAGGTCGCGATGAACGCGCAGCGCAAGGCGCGCGGCGAGGAGCCGCTGAAAATTCCCGACTTCATGCGGCGCGTGAAGGAGGCGGCGGCGTCCCTGTCGATCGACATGAATATGCTCAAGCGCCCCCTCAATGTCGGTTTTTCCGGCGGCGAGAAGAAACGCGCGGAAATCCTGCAGATGAAGCTTCTGGAGCCGAAGCTCTGCGTGCTCGACGAGACGGATTCCGGCCTCGACATCGACGCGCTGAAGATCGTGGCGGAAGGCGTCAACGCGCTGCGGTCGCCGGATCGCGCCATCGTCGTCATCACGCATTATCAGCGCCTTCTTGATTATATCGTGCCGGATTCGGTGCATGTCCTCTATAAGGGCCAGGTCGTGAAGACGGGCGACAAGCACCTCGCGCTGGAACTGGAAAGGAACGGCTATGCCGGCGTCGTCGGCGAAGCCGCGTGAGAAGGTGGCGATAATGAATATGCGTGAAAGCCCGCCCCGGACCGCCGCGGAGACGGCGCTCGTCCAGTCCTTCAATGCGCGCGCCTCCGACCTGCCGGGCGACGGCAAGGTGATCGCGGAACGCGACAATGCCGTCGAGATGCTGAAGGCCGGGCTGCCGACCCGCAAGGTCGAGTTCTGGCATTATACCGATCTGAGGCGTCTTCTGGCGACCGTGCCGGAATTCGATCCGGCGGCGTCCGCTTCGGCAATCCCGGCGCTGCTGCAAGGTTCCGCCATTCTGCCGGTCCTGAATGGGGTCGCCGGCAAGGCGGTGGAGATTGAAGGCGCAGCCGTTACGAGTGTGGCGGAGAAGCTTGCCGATGGCAGTCTTGCCCCGGCGCTCCGGCCTTCCGGACCGGATGATGCGGTCGGCGCGATCAATGCCGCGCTCGCGGCCGACGGCTGGTTCCTTGGCATTGCAGATGGCGTCTCCATCGCCCGGCCGATCGAATTGCAGAACATTCAGGCCGGCGGCCAGACGCATTCCCGTTTCGCGGTGAAACTCGGCGACGGATCGAAGGTCGCCATCGTCGAACGTCAGGCGGGTACTGGCAGCGCGCTGGTTTCCTCGGTATCCAACGTCGTCGTCGGCGACAATGCCGAACTTCTCTGGCTGATTGTCCAGGAGCAGCCGGACGACGCGACTCAACTCGGGCAGTTCAACGCCTGGATCGGTAAGAACGCCAAGTTGACGCTTTTCATCGTCAATGCAGGCGGCAAACTGGTCAGGCAGGAAGTGCGCGTCGACGCTAAAGGCGAGGGCGGCGAATTCAAGTTGCGCGGCGTCAATCTGCTCGCCGGATCGACCCATTGCGATGTCACCATGGTGCTCGATCATTCCGCGCCTGCGACGAACTCGACGGAGATCATCCGCAACGTCGTGACAGACAAGGCGGAAGGCGCCTTTCAGGGACAGATCCGCGTCGCGCAACCGGCGCAGAAGACCGACGCCAAGATGGCGTGCAACACGCTTCTCCTGTCGGACGAAGGTGGTTTCTCGGCCAAGCCGGAACTCGAGATCTTCGCCGATGACGTGCAATGCGGCCATGGCGCGACGGTCGCCGAGATCGACCGCAACCATCTCTTCTATCTGATGGCGCGCGGCGTCGACGAGCGGACTGCGCGCGGCCTGCTGGTCAAGGCGTTCGTCGCCGAGATCATCGAGGAGATGGAAGACGAGGCGATCGTCGAGGCGCTGGAAGCCAAGCTCGACGGTTGGTTCGCGAAGCATGGCTGATAGTTGGCCCCTCATCCCCCTGCCGGGACCTTCTCCCCGCGAGCGGGGAGAAGGGGAAAGCGGCGGCGTTGCGGCCAGCCTTCCTCGCCCCGCTTGCGGGGAGAGGATGCCGGCAGGCAGGTGAGGGGCAGCAGGACGTAAGACATGGATCAGAAGGTCGAGAACAGCACCTACGACATCGAGGCGATCCGCCGCGACTTTCCGATCCTGTCGCGCACCGTCCACGGCAGGCCGCTCGTCTATCTCGACAATGGCGCGTCGGCTCAAAAGCCGCGGATCGTCATCGACGCGGTGACGCATGCCTATTCGAACGAATATGCCAACGTGCATCGCGGCCTGCATTTTCTCTCGAATGCAGCGACCGACGCCTACGAAAAGGCGCGGGAATCCGTCCGCGCGTTCCTGAATGCGGCGAGCGTGGAGGAGATCGTCTTTACGAAAAATTCGACCGAGGCGATCAACACCGTCGCCTATGGCTATGGCATGCCAAGGATCGGCGAGGCCGACGAAATCGTGCTTTCGATCCTCGAGCACCATTCGAACATCGTACCGTGGCATTTCATCCGCGAGCGGCACGGGGCGAAGCTCGTCTGGGTCCCGGTGGACGATGACGCTGTCCTTCATATCGAGGAGTTCGAGAAGCGGTTGACGGACAGGACAAAGCTGGTCGCCATCACGCATATGTCGAACGTCACCGGCACGGTCGCGCCGATCAAGGAGATCGTCCGCATCGCGCATGAGCGCGGTATCCCGGTCTTGGTGGACGGCAGCCAGGGCGCGGTGCACCTGCCGGTCGATGTGCAGGACCTTGGCTGCGACTTCTACGTTTTCACCGGCCACAAGGTCTATGGGCCGTCCGGCATCGGCGTGCTTTACGGCCGCAAGGAGATGCTGGAAGCGATGCGGCCCTTCCAGGGCGGCGGCGAGATGATCTTCGACGTCACGCAAGACGTCGTCACCTATAACGATCCGCCGCATCGTTTCGAGGCTGGCACGCCGCCTATAGTCCAGGCGATCGGACTCGGCGTAGCGCTCGACTATATGCGCGGCATCGGCCGAGAGGCGATCGCCGCGCATGAGGCCGGCCTTCGCGACTACGCGCATGAGCGGCTTTCCGCCATCAATTCGCTCCGCATCTTCGGCAATGCGCCGGGAAAGGGCGCGATCGTCTCCTTCGAATTGCAGGGGATTCATGCGCATGATGTCTCGATGGTGATCGACCGTTCGGGCGTGGCGGTGCGTGCGGGCACGCATTGCGCGCAGCCGCTCCTCCAGCGTTTCGGCGTCACCTCCACGTGCCGGGCGTCCTTCGGCCTATATAACACCAGAGCTGAAGTGGACGCGCTGGCGGAAGCGCTGGAAAAGGCGCGTCAGTTCTTCGGGTGAATATAATGACTGAAAGCATGGAAAAAATTTCCGAATCCGATACCGAGCCGAAGACCGGCGCGGCGCCTTCAGCTTCGGTGATCCCGCAGGAAGAGTTGGCGCGCTTGACGGATGATATCGTCAGCGCTCTCAAGACGGTCTATGACCCCGAAATCCCGGCCGACATCTATGAACTCGGCCTCATCTACAAGATCGACATCGAGGATGACCGCTCGGTGAAGATCGAGATGACGCTGACGGCGCCCGGATGCCCGGTTGCCGGCGAGATGCCGGGATGGGTGCAGAACGCCGTTGGCGCGGTCGAAGGCGTATCCGGTGTCGATGTCGAGATGGTGTTCGACCCGCCCTGGACGCCGGACCGCATGTCGGAAGAGGCACGGGTGGCTTTGGGCTGGTATTGAATGGGAAGGGAATGGGCAATAGGGCAGTAAATGCCAGCCTTGAGCTGACAAACGAAACGCATATATTCCTATTGCCCTACTTCCTTATTCCCTGAATGCCTCTGGAACGGAGAAGCGAATGGGCCGGTTTGCAATCATGACCATGACCGATACCGCCGCCGAACGCGTGCGCGAGATCGTCGCGACGCGCGACGGGGCGCATGGCGTCCGCGTCGGCGTCAAGAAGGGCGGTTGTGCCGGAATGGAATATACGGTCGATCTGGTGACGGAGCCGAACCCGAAGGACGACCATATCGAGCACGCCGGCGCGCATGTCTACGTCGCGCCTGAAGCGGCGCTTTTCCTGCTCGGCACCGAGATGGATTTCGAGGTGACGACGCTCAGGACCGGGTTCACTTTCAACAATCCCAACCAGACCTCGGCCTGCGGCTGCGGCGAATCCGTCGAACTGGCGCCGG
>JBQCEL010000326.1:0-5748 GCA_051960255.1 Rhizobiaceae bacterium | reverse complement strand
AGCCGCCAGACCGATCTCCTGATCGCGGCGGCGAAAACCGGCAAGGTCGTCAACGTCAAGAAGGGCCAGTTCCTCGCTCCCTGGGACATGAAGAATGTCGTGGCGAAGATTTCCGGTTCGGGCAATCCGAACGTGCTCGTCACCGAACGCGGCGTCTCCTTCGGCTACAACACGCTTGTCTCGGATATGCGCGCGCTGCCGATCATGGCGGAACTCGGTGCACCGGTCATTTTCGATGCGACCCATTCGGTGCAGCAGCCGGGCGGGCAGGGCGGTTCGACGGGCGGCGAGCGCCGCTTTGTCGAGACGCTTGCCAGGGCCGCCGCGGCGGTGGGCGTCGCCGGTGTCTTCATCGAGACCCATCAGGACCCCGACAATGCGCCTTCCGACGGCCCCAACATGGTGCCGCTTAAGGACATGCCGGCTCTGCTCGACAGATTGATGGCGTTTGACGCCATCGCCAAGCAAAATTAGCGGCGATTTTTGCAGAGCGATATGGACGCTCCCGCCGTCTTGCGCCGACATTGTGTTTTCACGCCAAAGGGCTAAACAGCCATTTTCCTGCCATACCTTGAAGGGGAGTTTGCATGACCGCGATCATCGACATTATTGGCCGCGAGATTCTGGACAGCCGCGGCAATCCGACCGTCGAGGTCGATGTCGTGTTGGAGGACGGCTCGATGGGACGCGCCGCGGTTCCTTCGGGAGCCTCGACCGGCGCGCATGAGGCGGTCGAACTGCGCGACGGCGGAGCGCGCTATCTCGGCAAGGGTGTCGAGCGGGCCGTCGATGCCGTCAATGGCGAGATTTCGGAAGCCATCGGCGGCATGGAGGCGGAGAACCAACTCCATATCGACCGCACGATGATCGACCTCGACGGCACCGCCAACAAGGGTAGGCTCGGCGCCAACGCCATTCTCGGCGTGTCGCTGGCGGTCGCCAAGGCGGCGGCCGAAGCGGCCGGACTGCCGCTCTATCGCTATGTCGGCGGCGCGGCCGCGCATGTGCTCCCCGTGCCGATGATGAACATTTTGAACGGCGGCGTTCATGCCGACAACCCGATCGATTTCCAGGAATTCATGATCCTGCCGGTGGGCGCGCCGACTTTTCGGGACGCGGTCCGCACCGGCTCGGAAATCTTCCACACCCTGAAGAAAAAGCTCAAGGATGCGGGTCTCAACACCAATGTCGGCGACGAAGGCGGCTTCGCGCCAAACCTGAAGAGCGCGCAGGCGGCGCTGGATTTCATCATGTCGTCGATCGAGGAAGCCGGATACCGACCAGGCGAGGAAGTGGCGCTCGGCCTCGACTGCGCCTCGACGGAATTCTTCAAGGAAGGCAAATATGTCTATGAGGGCGAGAAGAAGACGCGCGACGCCAAAACCCAGGCCCGCTATCTCGCCAAACTCGCGGCGGACTATCCCATCATCTCGATCGAGGACGGCATGGCCGAGGACGATTGGGAGGGCTGGAAGATCCTGACCGACCAGATTGGCAAGAAAGTCCAGCTCGTCGGCGACGACATCTTCGTCACCAATACGGCGCGCCTGCGCGACGGCATCAGGATGGGCGTGGCGAATTCGATCCTTGTGAAGGTCAACCAGATCGGCTCGCTCAGCGAAACGCTCGACGCCGTCGAGATGGCGCACCGCGCGGCCTACACGGCGGTGATGTCGCACCGGTCGGGCGAGACGGAGGATTCCACCATCGCCGATCTCGCCGTCGCCACCAATTGCGGGCAGATCAAGACGGGATCGCTGGCGCGCTCGGACCGGCTCGCCAAATACAACCAGCTAATGCGTATCGAGGAGGAACTTGGGGATCAGGCCCGCTATGCCGGGCGCGCGATCCTAAAGGAATCGTCGCCGGAGTAGCCCGGGAGTAACCGGGCCTTAAGCATATTCGTTCAGATTAGCGGCATTCGTTTTTGCGGGTGCCGTGTAATGTGGAAGCGTCGGGGTCCGTTCTGGACCCGTCAGCATAAGAACAGGAAGACGGGGGCGTTGATCGTCCCAGCGATTACGGCCGTGTTCCTCGCCTATTTTGGTTATCACGCCTATCATGGCGAGTTCGGCATCGAATCGCGACACCATCTGGAAATGCGCGCGGCAAAGCTGCAGGCCGAACTCGACGGTATCCGGGAGCAGCGCGCGACTCTCGAACACCGGATAAAGCTCTTGCAGGACGGGACGATCGAGAAGGACATGCTCGATGAACAGGCGCGCAGGGCGCTCAGTCTTTCCCATCCCGATGAAGTCACCATATTGCGGGTGAGAAATCAGTAATTAACCGGAAACAGGTTAAACAGCGATATCGTCAACCGATTTAATGGGTTAGATGCATATCTCCCATGCACCTTTCGCCATGGCTTGGCGCTTTTCCAAATGGTAGCTTGCGCCCGGATGACAGGCGCGGCAAGGTGTTGCTTGTCCGCCAAAAGACACGGGAGTTGTGTTGCACTGTGGGTGCGCGCTTGCTCCCGGCAAAAAGACATGCGTGGCGCCGCTCCTTGCCGCCGCGTAGCAGCAGGGAGTGATTGATGGCGACAGCCGCGAAGAAGGCGCCCGCGCGGGCGAAATCCGAAAGCCGGGCGAAAACGCCCGCCAAGACGCCCCCCAAGGCGCCGAAGACGCCGGCGCCCGCGAATTTCACCAAGGAACAGGAACTGACTGCCTATGAGGCGATGCTTCTGATCCGCCGGTTCGAGGAGAAAGCGGGTCAACTCTACGGCATGGGTTTCATCGGCGGCTTCTGCCATCTCTATATCGGCCAGGAGGCTGTCGTCACCGGGATGCAGATGTCCGTCACCGAGGGCGACCAGATCATCACCGGCTATCGCGATCACGGCCACATGCTGGCGACAGGCATGTCGCCGCGCGGCGTGATGGCCGAACTGACGGGCCGCCGTGGGGGCTATTCCAAGGGCAAGGGCGGCTCCATGCACATGTTTTCCCGCGAGAAGAACTTCTTCGGCGGGCACGGCATCGTCGGCGCGCAGGTGTCGCTCGGGACGGGTCTGGCCTTCTCCAACCGCTACCGCGAAAACAAGAACGTGTCGCTGGTCTATTTCGGCGACGGCGCGGCCAATCAGGGGCAGGTTTACGAGAGCTTCAACATGGCCTCGCTATGGAAGCTCCCCGTCGTCTACATCATCGAGAATAACCGTTACGCCATGGGAACGGCCGTTTCCCGTTCCTCGGCGGAAACCGATTTCTCCCATCGCGGCGCCTCCTTCCGGATACCCGGAATCCAGGTGGACGGCATGGACGTTCGCGCCGTCAAGGCCGCCGGCGAGTTGGCGACGGAGTGGTGCCGCTCCGGCCAGGGGCCGATCATCCTCGAAATGCAAACCTACCGATATCGCGGCCATTCCATGTCCGATCCGGCCAAATACCGCTCCAAGGACGAGGTCCAGAAGATGCGGTCCGAGCACGACCCGATCGAGCAGGTGAAGGCCCGCCTGATCCAGAAGAAATGGTCGAGCGAAGAGGATTTGAAGGCGATCGACAAGAAGGTGCGCGATATCGTCGCCGATGCGGCCGATTTCGCCCAATCCGATCCCGAGCCGGATCCATCCGAGCTCTGGACCGACGTCACGCATTAAGGGGGAGGGCGCACCATGCCAATCGATATTCTGATGCCTGCCCTTTCTCCGACGATGGAAGAAGGGAATCTTGCCAAATGGCTGAAAAAGGAGGGCGACAGCGTCGCCTCCGGTGATGTCATCGCCGAGATCGAGACCGACAAGGCGACGATGGAAGTGGAAGCCGTCGATGAGGGAACGCTGGGCAAGATCCTCGTTCCCGAAGGCGCGGAAGGGGTCAAGGTCAACACGCCCATAGCCGTGCTTCTCCAGGAAGGCGAAAGCGCGGATGCGCTTTCCTCCCCCGCTTCGGGGGAGGTGTCTGCGAAGCAGACGGAGGGGGAAGAGGTCCCACCCGCTCAGGCTGCGCCTGAGCACCCTCCCCATGCCGGGGAGGGAAAGCCGGCCTCCGTACCTGCGGCGCCGGCCGAAAAACCCGCCGCCGATCCCGACATCCCGGCCGGCACCGAGATGGTTTCGACGACGGTCCGCGATGCGCTTCGCGATGCGATGGCGGAGGAGATGCGCCGCGATCCGAACGTCTTCGTCATGGGCGAGGAAGTCGCGGAATATCAGGGCGCCTACAAGGTCACGCAAGGCCTGTTGCAGGAATTCGGGTCCCAGCGCGTCGTCGACACGCCGATCACCGAGCATGGCTTCGCTGGCGTCGGCGTTGGCGCGGCGATGGCAGGGCTTCGGCCAATCGTGGAGTTCATGACCTTCAACTTCGCCATGCAGGCGATGGACCAGTTGGTGAACTCGGCGGCGAAGACGCTTTATATGTCCGGCGGCCAGATGGGCGCGCCGATCGTCTTTCGTGGCCCGAACGGCGCGGCTGCCCGCGTCGCGGCGCAGCACAGCCAGGATTACGCCGCCTGGTACAGCCATATTCCGGGCCTGAAAGTCGTAGTGCCCTATTCGGCCGCCGACGCGAAGGGATTGCTCAAAGCCGCGATCCGCGATCCCAACCCGGTCATCTTCCTGGAAAACGAAATCCTCTACGGGCACAGTTTCGATGTGCCGAAACTCGACGATTTCGTCCTGCCGATCGGCAAGGCGCGCATTCACAAGCCCGGCAAGGACGTGACGATCGTCTCCTTCGGCATCGGCATGACCTACGCCATCAAGGCCGAAGCCGAGCTTCGGGAAATGGGCGTCGATGTCGAGATCATCGATCTCAGGACGATCCGGCCGATGGACCTCGATACCGTCGTTGAATCGGTGAAGAAGACCAACCGCCTCGTCGTCGTCGAGGAAGGCTTCCCGCAGAGCTCGGTCGGAGACTTCGTCGCCAACCAGGTCTCGCGCCGCGCCTTCGACTGGCTCGATGCGCCGGTGATCACCATTGCCGGCAAGGACGTGCCGATGCCTTACGCCGCCAACCTCGAAAAGCTGGCGTTGCCAAGCGCCGCCGAGGTCGTCGAGGCGGTCAAGGCCGTGACCTATAGGTCCTGAGGGGGAGGCGGAGATGCCGATCAATATCACCATGCCCGCCCTTTCGCCGACCATGGAGGAGGGCAATCTGGCCAAATGGCTGGTCAAGGAAGGCGATCATGTCGCGCCGGGCGACGTCATCGCCGAGATCGAGACCGACAAGGCGACGATGGAAGTCGAAGCCGTCGATGAAGGAACGATGGCGAAGATCGTCGTGCCGGCCGGCACCGAGGGCGTGAAAGTCAATGCACTGATCGCCGTTCTGGCGGGCGAGGGCGAGGATGTGAAGGACGCCGCCAAAGCGGCGGCCGATGGCGGCGCCAAGGCGGAGAAGGCGGAGACGAAGCCCCCGATTTCCTCCCCCGAAACGGGGGAGGTGTCCGCGAAGCGGACGGAGGGGGCAGGTGAGGCAATAAAAGCACCTCCGGCGGCAACCCTACCCGGCCCTTCGGGCCACCCTCCCCGGGACGGGGAGGGAAATGGCGCAGCATCCCGCACCTTCGCCTCTCCACTCGCCCGGCGCATCGCCAAGGACGCCGGCGTCGATGTTTCGGCGGTCAAGGGCTCCGGCCCGCATGGGCGTGTGGTGAAGGCCGATGTTGACGCCGCTATCTCTTCGGGAGGCGCGAAAGCGCCAGCCGGCGCCGGAGCGCCGGCGCCGGCCGTCAAGCCGATGTCGGACGATGCTGTTCTGAAGCTCTTTGAGGAAGGCTCCTACGATCTCGTGCCGC
>JBQCEL010000325.1:0-3843 GCA_051960255.1 Rhizobiaceae bacterium | reverse complement strand
CGCTCGAACCAGTATTTGCCGATCAGCCCGGCGAGATAGGCTGTGCCACAGGCGGATACGGCGAGCCGGTCGAGTTTCGCGAAATCGAAAGGCAGGTCGAGCGACCGCGCCCTGCCTTCGGTGAAATCGAGGTAATGCGCGAGCGTGTGAGAGATCACCTCCGGCTGCTCATGGATCTCCTTTTCCATGAAGTGATGGTAATTGCCCTTGTCGACAAGGAAACTTGTACCGACGGACTGCTGGCGCGAGCGCTCGACCGCCTCGCCATTCATGTCGAAGATCTCGACATGGTTGCGCCGCACCACGGCCCAGTCGCCATCCTCGAGATAAGTGACGGAGTTGGTAAAAGGCGCGAGCGCGATGGCATCGGATCCGAGATACATCTCGCCCTTGCCATGGCCGATCGCCAGCGGCGGTCCGTTGCGCGCGCCGATGATGAGGTCGTCGTCGCCCCGGAACATGATGGCGAGCGCGAAAGCCCCCTGCAGCCGCTGCAGCGCCGCGAAGGCGGCATCGACCGGCCGTGCGCCGCGCTTCAATTCGCGCGAGACGAGATGCGCCACCACTTCGGTGTCGGTCTGCGACGTGAACGCGTAACCGTCAGCAATCAGCTCCTGCCGCAACTCGGCGAAATTCTCGATGATGCCGTTGTGGACAACGGCGACATCGCTGGAGAAATGCGGATGCGCATTGGTTTCGTTCGGCACGCCATGGGTGGCCCAGCGCGTGTGGCCGATGCCGATCGTGCCGGCCAGCGGCTCGGCGTCGAGCCTGCGTTCGAGATTGACCAGTTTGCCTTCGGCGCGGCGGCGGGCCAGTTCGCCCGCCTCGATCGTGGCGATGCCGGCTGAATCATAACCGCGATATTCGAGGCGTTTCAGCGCATCGACCAGCAATGGCGCGACCGGCGTCTGTCCGACGATACCGATTATGCCGCACATGAAATCACCCCGTAGATCATGATGCCGCTACGCGGCGTTTCGCAAGAAGGCATGTTAGTTGTTAGCCCTTTAAGAGTGCTTGCGCCTACCGTTAGGATTTCTTGGCATCGGCCGCCCTCTTTGCGGCAGCGAAGCGCTGCCTGAGTTCCCGGCCACGGCCCGGTTTCGTCGCCTGGCGGGCGCGCCCGAAGGCCAGCGCATCGTCTGGAACGTCTTCCGTGATCACGCTGCCCGACGCCACATAGGCTTCCCTGCCGATCGATACCGGCGCGACGAGCGCCGAATTGGAGCCGATGAACGCGCCTGCGCCGATCCTGGTCTCGAATTTACTGAAGCCGTCATAATTGCAGGTGATCGTTCCCGCGCCGATATTGGCGCCCGCCCCGATAAAGGCATCGCCGATATAGGTCAAATGGTTGACCTTGGCGCCCTCGTCCACCACAGCCTTCTTGACCTCGCAGAAATTGCCGACTTTCGCCTTCTTGCGGAGATCGGCTCCCGGCCGCAGGCGAGCAAACGGCCCGACCTCGCAGCCATCGGCGATTTTCGCCTGCTCCAGATGGCAAAAGGCGTGGATCTTCACGCTCCCGCCGACGCTGACGCCCGGTCCGAACCAGACATTCGGTTCGATCAACGTATCCGCGCCTATTTGCGTGTCATGGGAAAAGAATACGGTCTCAGGCGCGATCAGCGTCACGCCGGCGAGCATCAGCTCGCGCCGGCGGCGGCGCTGCCAGATGGCCTCGACCTCAGCGAGTTCGGCGCGCGTGTTGACGCCGAGGGCGTTCTCCTCGCTTGCCTCGACCGTCACGGCTGCCAGCCCACGCTTTCGCGCGATCTCGACCACGTCCGTCAGGTAGAATTCGCCCTTGGAATTGTCGTTGCCGACCGCCGTCAAAAGGTCGAGCGCAATGTTTCCCGAAAGTGCGATCAGGCCGGAATTGCAGAAATCGATCGCACGCTCGGCTTCGGTGCAGTCCTTCTCCTCACGGATGGCGACCAGTTTGCCGTTTTCCTCGATCAGCCGGCCATAGCCTGTGGGGTCGGGCGTACGGAAGCCGAGAACCGCGATGTCGACGCCTTCCGCCAGTTTCTTCCTGAGCGCCAGGACAGCCTCTGCCTCAATCAGCGGCGCGTCGCCATAGAGGACCACGACATCGTCATAGCCGCGCGCAATCGCCTCGCGCGCGGCGAGCACGGCATGCGCCGTGCCTTTCCGTTCCTCCTGGCGAAAGACTTCAAGATGAGGCGCAAAAGGAGCAGCTGCTTTCTCGACCGCCTCGCCGCCATTGCCGACCACGAGCGCGACAGCGTCGCCCCCGGCAACGGCAACAGTCTTGAGGATATGGGCGACCATAGGGAGGCCGGCGACGGGATGAAGCACCTTTGGAAGCGAACTCTTCATCCGCGTGCCTTCGCCCGCGGCAAGCACGATCGCGAGGCATTTTCTGTTCGTCATAGCCGAATCCCGGAAGGAATGAGCAGATCAGGCCGCGCTTCTAGCATTGTGAGGGAGGAAAGCGAAGAGATCGCTCAACCAAGCGTGCCGAGCGCGGGAAATGTCTGGAGCAGCCAATAAGAAATCGTTTGTACCCCGCCGGCGAGGAAGAAGACCCCCGCCACGACGAGCAGACCGCCGATCACCTTTTCCACACGCCCGAGATGGACGCGGAATCTCGTCAGGAAGCGCATGAAGGCTCCCGAGAACAGCGCCGCCAGGAGAAACGGAATGCCGAGGCCAAGCGAATAGGCGGCGAGCAGCAAGGCGCCTTGCGAAACCGTTTCGCGTCCGCCCGCAAGCGTCAGGATCGGGCCGAGAACCGGGCCGATGCAGGGCGTCCAGCCGAAGGCGAAGGCAAGCCCCATCACATAGGCGGCGATCGCGCTGGCCGGCCGCCCTTCCGTCTGGAAGCGCGCCTCGCGCGACAAAAGTGGGATGCGGACGACGCCGAGAAAATTCAGCCCCATCAGGATGATCAGGATGCCGGCGGCGATCGCGAGCGGTTGCTGCCATTGCCGCAGAATACCGCCGATGGTCGAGGCGCCGGCGCCGAGCGCGACGAAGACGGTCGAGAAGCCGAGAACGAAGGCCACCGAGGCGACGCCCAGCGCGAGTCGCGCGCCGCGCTTTTGGACGTTTGTGTCGGCGCCCCTAAAATCCTCGACCGAAACGCCTGCCATGTAGCAGAGATAGGGCGGGACAAGCGGCAGGACGCAGGGCGACAGGAACGAAAGCGCCCCTGCCCCGACCGCACTCACGATCCCCACATCCACCGCCATCGAACATCAATCCTCGACCGTATTGCACGCGGCTATAGCCTGCGCGGGCGATCACGCCAAATCAACGTTGCGTGGCATGTCGTCGCCGTCCGGCCGCCTTCAAAAGCGGTTTCGTTGCAAGACCGGCTTTTTCCGGTTGACCCACAACAACGCTCTCCCTATTTTCCGCGCACTTTCGGGGCGCGGCAATGCGCATCGGGAGCGCGTAGCTCAGCCGGTAGAGCAACTGACTTTTAATCAGTAGGTCTCGGGTTCGAACCCCGACGCGCTCACCATCAACTCATTGAAACTATTGTATTTCTCCACATTGGTGGATGAAAATCATTGGGTGGTGTGTTTCACTCTGTGCTCGATGTTATTACCGTGCCTTATATACGACATGCATGTATAGGAACCTAAGCCATTGAAATTCTTGTCTCTTTTGAAGACAATCGCGCGTGACACACCAATCATAGGTTGCGTTTAGATAGGCCTACTGATTGCAAATCAGAGAATTTACCCGCCGCCATGATATGGAGTCACAAAAGAGGGGCTTCCATGACGTTTTGGAAATCAGTTGGAATTGTAAGTCTTATCTTGATGAACGCTTTCATCTTATCGAGAGAGGCGTGTGCGTCTCCAA
>JBQCEL010000324.1:0-6509 GCA_051960255.1 Rhizobiaceae bacterium | reverse complement strand
AAAAACATAGAGCACGGCGGCACGCGTCACCGGTTCGGGCGCGTTGAAGTTGGTCGGCTGCTGCGGGCTGGTGCCGGTGAAGTCGACGGTCGCGGCGCGGCGCGCCTTGTCGACCTTGATGCGCACGTTGATCACCGTGCCCTGGTCCATCTCGGTGCTGAAAGCACTGTCGTGCAGCCGGTCGATGACGCGGCGCACGCTCTCGGCCGCGTTATCCTGCACGTGGCGCATGTAGGCGCGGACTACCGGCAGCGTGAACTGCCGCACCATCTTGCGCAGCTCCTGCACGCCCTTCTCGTTGGCGGCGATCTGCGCTTTCATGTCGTTGACGTTCTGCAGCGGGTTGCGCGCCGGATACTGCGCCTTGGTGAGCAGATCGTACAGCTCCTGCTCGCGGAAGCGGCCGCGGTCGACCAGCTTGAAGTTGTCGATGTAGATGCCTTCCTCCTCGATCGAGGTCGCGACCGGCGACATCGAGCCAGGCGCAATGCCGCCGATGTCGGCGTGATGGCCGCGGCTCGCCACCCAGAACAGGATGTCCTTCTCTTCGGGATCGAAGACCGGCGTGCAGACCGTGATATCCGGCAGATGCGTGCCGCCGTTATAGGGCGCGTTGAGCGCGAAGACGTCGCCCGGCCGCACCTTGCCCTTGTTCAGCCGGATGATCGTTTCGACGGAACGGTCCATGGAGCCCAGATGCACGGGCATATGCGGCGCGTTGGCGACGAGCGCGCCGTCATGGTCGAAGACGGCGCAGGAGAAGTCGAGCCTTTCCTTGATGTTGACCGAATAGGCGGTGTTCTGCAGCGTCACGCCCATCTGCTCGGCGATCGACATGAAGAGGTTGTTGAACACCTCCAGCATCACCGGATCGGCTTCCGTGCCGAGCGCGGCGCGCCGCCTCTTCTTTTCCGTCCGATGGAGGAGAACGTGATCCAGCGCGGTGATCTCCGCCGTCCAGCCAGGCTCGACCACGATTGTCTGATGGCCTTCGATGACCAGAGCGGGGCCTGGGACCCTGCTTCCCGGATGAAGGTCGGTGCGGCGGAAGATGCCGGCGTCGCGCCATTCGCCCTCGCAAAAGATCGGCCGGGTTTCGATAGGACGAACTTCCCTGTCGGAAAGCGGCTCTTCCACCTCGTCGCCATTTCCGGCCCGCCCGTCCACGCCTTCGACGCCGACCGCTTCGATCACCATCGGCTTGTCGTCATAGACGAAGCCGAACTGGCCTTTGTGCGCCGCCTCGAAGCCGGCTCTTGCCGCTGCGATCGACCCGTCGAAATCGATCGGAATGGTAGTGTCGGTGCCGTCATAGCGGATATGCAGCGTGACGCGGCGGCCCATGTCCTTCCCGGTCACGCCCTGGCTGGCGAGTTCCTCCTCCACCTGACCGGCGAGGTCCGCCGCCATTTCCTCGATCGCCGCCAAGGATGAGTCTTCGAGCGGCGTCAGTAACGCCTGCTGGCGGGAGGCGAAAAGCCGGGCAAGGCCCATGCCGTAGGCCGAAAGCAGGCCGGAGAAGGGATGGATGAGCACCGTCTCCATGCCGAGCGCGTCGGCGACGAGGCAGGCGTGCTGGCCGCCGGCGCCCCCGAAACAGTTCAGGAGATAGCGCGTTACGTCATAGCCGCGCTGGACGGAAATCTTCTTGATGGCGTTCGCCATGTTTTCCACGGCGATGGTGATGAAGCCATCGGCGATCGCTTCCGGCGAACGGCCGTCACCGACTTCATTCGCGAGCGCCTGGAATTTTTCCCGTACGACCTCCCGGTCGAGCGGCTGGTTCTGGTTCGGACCGAAAATCGCGGGAAAGAAATCCGGCTGCAGCTTGCCCAGCATCAAATTGGCGTCGGTGACGGCGAGCGGGCCGCCGCGCCGGTAACAGGCGGGGCCCGGATTGGCGCCGGCGGAATCGGGGCCGGCCTGGAAGCGGCCCGCCTCGTAATGCAGGATCGAGCCGCCGCCCGCGGCAACGGTATGGATGCGCATCATCGGCGCGCGGATGCGGACGCCCGCGACTTCCGTGTCGAAGGCGCGTTCGTAGTCGCCGTCATAATGGGCGACATCGGTCGAGGTGCCGCCCATGTCGAAGCCGATGACCTGCTCGAAGCCGGCGAGCTTCGCCGTCTCGACCATGCCGACGACCCCGCCGGCGGGGCCGGAGAGGATGGCGTCCTTGCCCTGGAACTTGTCGGCGGCGTTAAGGCCGCCCGACGACATCATGAACATGAGGCGGGGGCCTCGCGGCAGGCCGATCTCCCCCCTTGTGGGGGAGATGCCCGGTAGGGCAGAGGGGGGCAGCGTAGAGCGCTTACCTTCGATGATTTGCGGAGATTCCCGCGGGACAGCGCCCCCCTCTGTCGGCTTCGCCGACATCTCCCCCACAAGGGGGGAGATTGGGGCTGCCGCCCCCAATTCCCCCGCCACATGCGCGACATAGCGCGACAGGATGGGCGATAAATATGCGTCCACGACCGTCGTGTCGCCGCGGCCGACCAGCTTGATGAGCGGTGAGGTCTTGTGGCTGACGGAAATCTGACGGAAGCCGATTTCCTGGCAAAGCTCTTCCGTTTGAATCTCATGCCCGGAAAACTTCCAGGCATGCATGAAGACGATCGCTACGGCATCGATGCCGTCCGTCCTTGCCTGCTCGATCGTGGGACGCGCGCTTTCGAGATCGAGCGTGCGCTCGACCGCGCCGTCGGCATGGACGCGCTCGTCGATTTCGATGACGCGCTCGTAAAGCTGCTCGGGAAGGATGATCTCCTTGGCGAAGATGTCCGGCCTCGCCTGGTAGGCGATCTTCAGCGCGTCGCGGAAACCTTTGGTGATGAGAAGAAGCACGCGGTCGCCCTTGCGTTCCAGAAGCGCATTGGTGGCGACGGTCGTGCCCATCTTGATGTCGCCGATCGATTGCGACGGGATGGGTTCATCCAGGCCGACACCGAGCAGGTCGCGAATGCCCTGGATCGCAGCGTCGCTATAGGCCTCCGGGTTTTCCGAAAGCAGCTTGCGCGGGTGCAATTTTCCCTCCGGATCGCGCCCGATCACATCCGTAAACGTGCCGCCGCGGTCGATCCAGAAATCCCACTTGCCTGCCATGCCACTCTCCATCTCTCGTCGCTTTTCCCTGCCGCATCTCATTGCCAGTTTCAAGTTTTTCGTTGATAATTTGCCGATAAATTATCGATGAAGGGAGTAGGAGATGGCGCGAAAAGAAGCAGAGGGCGTAAGCCGTCCCATTGTCTCGGCGGCGCATCTGGCGGAGGGCGCGATGCCGGCATTGTCGGAACTCGAATTCGCCCTTACCGTCCTTAACAACGGTTTCCAACGCTGGATGGTCCGCTGCATGGCGGCAGCAGAGGTTCCGGGACTGTTGCCTATCGATGTCCTCATCCTTCACGCCGTCAACCACAGGCGCAGGGAAAAGACTCTGTCCGACCTCTGCATGATCTTTAACATCGAGGACACACATGTCGTCGCTTACGCCTTGAAAAAGCTCAAGGGGCTTGGCTTGGTGCAGACTGGCAGGCGCGGCAAGGAAAAGACGGTCGCCGTGACGGATAGGGGAGCGACTGCCTGCGCGCGCTATCGTGACGTGCGCGAAAAGCTGCTTGTCGCGAGCGTCAAGGCCACCGGCTTCGACCCGGAAAAGCTTTCAGCCGTCGCCGAGGCGATGCGGAGCCTTTCAGGTCAATACGACCAGTCGGCGCGCGCCGCGGCCAGCCTTTGAATTGTTCTTGAATGGCTGCAAGGCAGAGAAATATACCCCGATGCAACTTTCATTTTCAGCTCGGAAACGACATAATTCTTATCTTATTCACCGGCTTGTCGTGACAAACGCGGTAAAAACGTTGTGACGCTTTCTCCAGATGTGCTGTGCTCCAGCGCACGAATTGTTAAAGAGGTTGTTTCGAAGTTACGAAACTTCCCTCGGTCTCTCCGCATTTTCTTGTCGATCACCCGCTAAGGGTGCGACCGAGGAAGGCAACCACAGGAGAGATGAAATGAAGAAGCTTATCATCGCGTCGGTTTCCGCGCTGACATTGCTCAGCCTTGCCGCCTGTAACAACAAGGGCGGCGCCGATAATACGACAACGCAGAGCACGACGCCTCCGGCCTCGACGACTACCACCACGCCGCCCGCCAAGACGCCCGCGCCCGCAACACCCGCTCCCAATACTGGCAGCACCACCAAGCCCAACACGGGCGGCTAAGACGAACCCGCAAAACCTGTGATACGGCCGGAGAGGGTCGGCAAATGCCGGCCCTTTTCGCTTGCTGCAAGCGATGTTGTCACCTTTCTTCAGGAGGCAGGCTCGCCACGCCAGATATTTCATCCTAAGAAACAGCCATGTCGATCTGGACGCCTCTTGCGGAATTCGTCGGCCGTGTCTCGGGCAAGGGCCTCTCGAACGCGGTGGAAGCGGTGCGAACCCTTTTCGCCGGCGATCCCGAACTGCGACGCCGGGTTTCTTTTTCGATCGCCATGATTGCGCTCTCGGCGAAGATGGCGAAAGCCGACGGCGTGGTCACGCAAGACGAGATCAGGGCGTTCCAGCAGATTTTCTCGGTGCCGCAGAGCGAGACTCGCAACGTGGCCCGCCTCTACGATCTCGCGAAGCAGGATACCGCCGGCTACGAGATCTATGCCGAGCGCGTGGCGGGCCTTTGCGGTTCGGGGCAGAAGAATTGCGCAATGCTGGAGGACATTCTCGACGGCCTTTTCCATATCGCCAAGGCGGATGGCGTGGTGCATGAGCGCGAGGTAAAATTCCTGGAACGCATCGCCGAAATTTTTGATATCGGGCCTAAGCATTTCGACAGCATCCTGGCGCGCCACGTCGATCTCGGCGAGGTCGATCCCTATCGCATCCTCGGCATCTCCCGCGACGCCTCCTTCGAGGAATTGCGGCGTCATTACCATCGGCTGGTCACAGAAAACCACCCCGACAAGCTGATCGCGCGCGGCGTCCCGCCAGAGTTCATCGCGATTGCCAATTCCCGGATCGCCGCGATCAACGCCGCTTACGAGGCGATCGAGCGCGGGCGCCGCTCGAGATGAGTGGTTTTCCGGTTGAACAGGAAGGGGCGGATGTCCGCGTGTCGGCCAATTTTGGACCGCGCCGCGACGGCAAGCGGCCGGACATGATCATCCTTCATTATACCGGGATGCGCACCGGCGCTGAGGCGGAGGCGTGGCTTTGCGATCCGGCAAGCGAGGTTTCCTCGCATTATATCGTCCATGAGGATGGGCGCATCGTGCAGATGGTGCGCGAGGCGGATCGAGCCTGGCATGCGGGCAAGAGTTCATGGCAGGGCGAGAGCGACGTCAATTCCTGCTCGATCGGCATCGAGATCGTCAATCCGGGGCACGGCTTCGGCTATGAGGATTTTCCCGGTCGGCAGATCGAAGCGGTCGTGGCGTTGTGCAGGGATATCTCGCTTCGACATTCCATCCCGCCTGAACGGGTGCTTGCCCATTCCGATGTCGCTCCGGGGCGCAAGATCGATCCCGGCGAAAAATTTCCCTGGCGGCAGCTCGCCGCGGCCGGGATCGGCCATTTCGTCGAACCGTACCCCTTGCATGCCGGAAATTGCCTGGCGCTCGGCGCCTGCGGTCGAGCGGTGGAAGAATTACAATCCATGCTGGAAATCTATGGCTATGGCGTCGAAATTTCCGGCCGCTACGAGGCGCTGACAAGGATCGTGATCGAGGCCTTTCAGCGGCATTTCCGCCCCGAACGGGTCGATGGTATTGCGGATCGTTCGACCGTTGAAACGCTTCGCCAGCTGCTCGCAAAACTGCCGCTGGAAGAACGCTGAACACCCGAGGGCTCCATCATTTCGTTTGCATTTTCCGGCGCGACACCTTTTATACGCGCTGCCAGCCGGCCGGGCGGCCGCGCGGACGGGAGCCGAAAGGCTGTTCGCGAGGAAAGTCCGGGCTCCACGGAAAAACGGCGCCGGCTAACTGCCGGCGGGGGCGACCCCAGGGAAAGTGCCACAGAAAGGAAACCGCCCCGCCTGTAAATCGGCTGACCGCGAAGGCAAGCTCGACAATGAAAATGCTTGCGCGGCGAGGGGCCGATTTACTGGCGGGGCAAGGGTGATAGGGTGGGGTAAGAGCCCACCGCGCGACCGGCAACGGGAGCGGCATGGCAAACCCCGCCGGGAGCAAAACCGAATAGGGATGGCGCGAAGGGCGACCTTCGGGCGTTTCCGGCCCAGCCATCCGGGTAGGTTGCATGAGGCGGATGGCGACATCCGTCCAAGAGGAATGGCCGCCACGTTTCGGCGCCGCAAGGCGTCGAGGCCATACAGAACCCGGCTTACAGGCCGGCTGGCACAATATTCCCCAAGGCTAGACGGGATAACGCAGGATGGCCGCCAGATCCGCCTGCCTCGGAAGATCTGCGCGGCGCACGCCAAGCACGCGCGCTCCGCTGGAGAGCGCGCGGCCGGCGATCTCGTCGACGACACCGTAGGACCGTGCGTCCGCCCCTTCG
>JBQCEL010000323.1:0-5831 GCA_051960255.1 Rhizobiaceae bacterium | reverse complement strand
GGCGATGATCTCGGTCGCTTCTTCCCATGTCGCGCGCACGAAGCCGCCGCGCCCACGGACTGCCTTGTAAGACTTCGCCGTTTCGGTGTTCTCCACGGTCGCCGCCCACGCTTCGACGGGACCGAGGGTCTTGCGCGCTTCGCGCCATGCCTTCACCAGCCGGCCGCGCACAAGCGGATATTTGATGCGGCTGGCGCTAGAGAGATACCAGCTATAAGAGGCGCCGCGCGAACAGCCGCGCGGCTCATGGTTGGGGATACCGGGACGCGTGCGCGGGTAATCAGTCTGCTGCGTTTCCCAGGTGACGACGCCGCTCTTGACATAAATTTTCCAGCTGCACCCGCCGGTGCAGTTCACGCCATGGGTCGAGCGAACGATCTTGTCGTGCTGCCAGCGCAGCCGGTAGCCTTCCTCCCACATCCGGTCCTCGTCGCGCAGTTCGCCAAGGCCGTCGGCAAAAGGTTCGCGCCGCCGGGAAAGGTAGGTCATGCGCTCGAGGAAGTGGCTCATATCGCTGTTCCTTTCCCGTTTGTTTCAGTGCCGTTGCGGCGCGTTCTCGCCCATTACGGGTGCGCGGCGCACCTCGGTCAGATAGTTCAGGATGAGCGACACCCAGACGATGCCATAAAGCAGCATGAAGCAGCTCGAATTGAAGTCGAACCGGTCGAGGATCGCGCCGAACATGATCGGCAGGAGAAAGCCGCCAAGACCGCCCATCATTCCGACGATGCCGGATACGGTGCCCATATTCTCGGGGAAATCGTCGCCGATATATTTGAAGGTCGAAGCCATGCCGCAGGCGAACGCGATGCCGAGAACGAAGAGAAGCACGGTGAACAGCCATGTCGGCAGGGCGATACCGAAGGTGGCCGGACCGTGGACCGTGTGAACCGTCAGTTCCGTCTTCGGATAGGACAGCAGGAAGAGCGAGATCCAGGCGACCCATAACACCCACCAGGTGACGTTGTGGGCGCCGAAGCGATCGGAAAGCCAGCCGCCGAAGGCGCGGAAGAGGCCGGCCGGCAGGGCGAAGCAGACGGCGAGAAGCGCAGCCTGGGCGATCGAGAACCCATATTCCGACTTGAAATATTGCGGCATCCAGATCGACAGCGCGGTGAAGCCGCCGAAGACGATCGAATAATATTGGCAGTATTTCCACACCCGCGGGTCGCGCAACACCTGAAGCTGCGAAAGCATAGACGGCGAGGTCGCCGCCCGCGCCGGATCGGGTGCGGAAAAGGCCCAGAAGATCGCGGCCGTAACAAGCAGCGCAACGGCATAGACCTTCGGCACCATCGGCCAACCGTAGGCATCGATCAGCCATGGCGCCACGAACATGTTGAGGGCTGCGCCGACCGTGCCGGCGCCGAAGAAGCCCATGGCGAAGCCGCGCTTCTCCTTCGGGAAGAAGCGCGCCACGTAGGGCGTGCCGACGGAGAAGGCGGCGCCGACCAGTCCAAGCGCGAGGCCGAGCACGATGAAATGCCAGAGCGCCGTGGCATAAGAGGAAATCCAGACGGGAACGGCGCAACCTATAAGCAGCGCCAGCATCAGACGGCGGCCGCCGAGCCGGTCGGTCCCAATGCCGAGCGGCAGTCGGAAAAGCGCGCCTGTCAGAACCGGGGTGGCGGTCAAAAGACCGAACTCGACCGAATTCAGACCGAGTTGCTCCCGGATCGGAATGCCGGTCACACCAAACATCATCCACACGGCGAAGCAGATGGTAAACGCCCATGTGGTCACGAGCAAAACGAGGAAGTTTCTCGATGCCCTCATCTTCCCCTCGCAATCAGCTGATCAAAATGCCCCGCGTTTCGACTCGACTTATCGCCCCTCATAGTGCCACTGATTTGCGCTCGATCAAATCGGTCGGAAATAAAGATGTGCTCGATATGTATATTATTTTTCGCGCCGCATTCATAGGCTCGGGCTCCGCCGGCGCACATCGCTGCGATCTGGAGCAGGTTGCATTCGAACGGAACTCGTCTCAGCGCAATCCCGGCTACGTATAAGCCCGTAGGGACATAACCGAATTTCGCGAAAAGCCTCCTTGCGCGATTGCTCCTTAGTCGATCGACAAGAGCCTATGAATGTACCTCGGCCCTATTTTCCAGCTTTTGCGCGGCAATGGTGAAGTCAGGCTGCTTCCGCAGGCGTGTCCCGCCGTCGGATCGACCTAAAACAATCGTTCCAACCCTAAGGTGAAGCAAAATGATGAAAGCACCGAGAACTTGGATCGTGCTTGCCGATGCTTCCCGCGCCCGAATTATTCGCCACTTGCCCGATCATCGGGAGTCGGAGGAGAAACACGACGAAATCCAGCTTCACTCCGAGCCCAGGCGGCGCAGCGAGATCATGGCCGACAAGCCGGGAGCAGTTTCGCTTCCGAGGGGACCCGCCGCTCGGCAATGGAATACCGTTCCGACCCCGTGCGCGAGGAAGAGCGCGCATTCGCCAGGAGAATCGCACGTTTGCTGGAAGAGCGATGTCTTGAGGACGATTTTGACAGGCTGGTGCTATTCGCCGCTCCGCGGATGCTTGGCGATCTGCGCGATGCGATGACGGAAAGTGTGCGCAAATTTATCATCGCCGAAATAGATAAAGACCTGACGAAGCTCTCAGGCAACGCATTGCGTGAGGAAATCAAAAGGGAAGCGCCCAATCTATGGATTTGATCCGGCCATGTTTTGCCGAAAGATAGGCGAGATGTCCATGAACGAAGATCAATCCCGAACTGTCGCATTCCTTATGCAACCGTCGACACATGGACAGCGCGGACCCATCGAGCGGATGGAGACGCATATTTCCCTGATCTTTCTTGCCGGCGACCGCGCCTACAAGCTGAAGCGGGCGGTGAAGCTGCCCTATACCGATTTTTCGACCTGCGCCCTCCGTCTCGCCGCCTGCGAGAAGGAAATCGCGCTGAACAGCAAGACGGCGCCGGATCTCTATCTGGGCGTGCGGCGGATCAATCGGGACAGGAGCGGCCGGTTGTCCTTCGACGGCGCAGGCGTGACGATCGATGCGGTTGTCGAGATGAGGCGTTTTGAACAGGAATGCCTCTTCGACCGGATGGCCGTCGGCGGCACACTCACGCTTGCGTTGATGACCGGTCTCGCCGGCGAGATCGCCCGCTTCCACAAGGGCGCTCCCGTCGTTCATGCCGAAAGTGGCAGCGCCAACATGCGCGGCGTGCTCGATGTCAACGCGGCCGGATTCGCCACCAGCCATATTTTCGACGCCCATATGATCGAAGCATTCGACGGCCGGTTCCGTCGTGCTCTCGAAGGTCATCGCGATTTGCTCAACCGCCGCGCGAAGGCCGGGATGGTGCGACGCTGCCATGGCGATCTCCACCTGCGCAACATATGCCTGCTCGACGGCAGGCCGCAGCTCTTCGATTGCATCGAATTCAATGACCAGATCGCCACGGTGGACGTGCTCTATGATCTTGCCTTTCTCCTGATGGATCTGTGGCATCGCGATCTGCCTGCCTTCGCCAATCTGGTCATGAACCGCTATCTTGACGAGACGGGGGATGAGGTCGGTTTTGTTCTGCTCCCCTTTTTCATGGCCGTGCGCGCGGCGGTCAGGGCGCATGTGACGGCAACGCAGGCGGAAACAGCCGACAGCGGCAAGGACGAACTCATCCGCGCGGCGCGATCCTATTTCGGCCTTGCCCTTGCGCTCTTGAACACCATCTCCTCTCGTCTTTTCGCGATCGGCGGCATGAGCGGTTCCGGCAAGACGACCATCGCTGAACGGCTTGCGCCCATGATCGGCGCCCCTCCCGGCGCGCGTATCATCGAGAGCGACCGTATCCGCAAGGCAATATTCGGCGTTCCCCCGGAAACGCGGCTCGGCGCTGAGGCGTATCGGCCCGAAATCTCCGCCGATGTCTATCGTGAGCTTTGTTCCCGATCCTGTGCCGTTGCCGTGGACGGAGGCGCCGTCATCGCCGACGCAGTCTTCGACAAACCGCGAAACCGGGCGATGGTGGAAAAGGCGGCGCGGGATGCAAATGTGGCGTTCACGGGCATTTGGCTTGACGCCGATCCGGCGGTCTTGCGCAAGCGTGTGGCGGAACGAAAGGGCGGGCCCTCGGACGCCGACCTGACGGTACTTGAGAGCCAATTGCAACAGGGAGCCGGGGAAATTCGCTGGAAGCGTGTCCCCGCGGGGGATTCCGTGGACACAACTATCCAGGCAATTCTCGACCGCGAACACGAATCCGATCAAGTGGGATTGCGATGAACTGGGGAAGGCCAATCGGCGCCATGCTGATCATTCGCTCCCTTCCCGTCCTGAAAGCCGATCCACCGATATACGGAAAAATATGTGAGGGGACCGATCAGAAAGGGATGGCTCCTCAGGTTTCAGGCCGCCGGGCTCCCACCAGTCGAAATGCTTGCTCAAAAGCGACCACGCGTGGCTGCGCGTCGCTGAATGTCCGATCTGATCCGGCAACTCTTCGAAACGTCCCTCGGCGATCGCGCATTTCCATCGCCGTCCTTCTCCCTTTTCGTCGACAAGCATCGAGACGAGAGGACTCGCGCGCATCCACTCGATTTTCCTGCCCGGCATCGAGAACCCGTAAATATGCCTGGTCTCGAACGCATAATGAATGGGAACGACGTATGGCTGCCCATCCTTCGCGCACGCCAGGAAACCTACCCTGTTGGTGGCGAATAGAGCCGTACATTCGTTGTTCGACAATGTGCGGACATGCATGGCCGCTCTCCTTCTGCAATTCGCCGTTTGCCCCGTTCCTCCCGATCGGAGAGAAGACGACATCCCTCTCTTCCGCTCTTTTTCGGTAAAGAACCTCGACGTTCAGTTCGCCGGCCACAATTCGCGCAGCGGCTTCTTCATCGAGTTCCTGACCTGGGCGATTTCGCCATGCGAGACATGGCGATCAAGCAGGGCGAAAACCGCCGCCACCGCTGCTTCGGGATCGTCGAGCGGTTCGTCGGAAAAGGCGTCTTCCACGCGCTCGACAAAATTCTCCCTGGTTCTCGCCCCGACAGGCGTATCGATCGGCTTCCAGCCTTCGTAATAAATGCCCCGGATCAGTACCGGCAATTGTGCGGCCAGATCCGTCATTTCCTCGAGCGGAAGCCAATCGCGAAGGGTATGGAGAACGGACCGCAACAAATGGTAGGCACGGCGTTCGCTCCAGTCGAGTTCATCCGCCAATTCGTTGACCCATTGCTGGGCCTGTTGGGCTGCTTGCGTGAAATTGGGTATGGTCGTGCCGCTCATGACAACCTCTTTTCCGTTCAGACCCGCCGATGGGTCCTTGCATCGGGACGTGCTCGAAAGCACACAAACCGGATCGATCAGCCTCTATTCAACAGGGGTTCAATAAATCCAGCTTGACAGCAGTCCTCGTTGACGCGGATCAAGACTATCGAAAATGAATGCGGCCTCCATTGATCTGCCAGCATTCGTCACGCGAAGATCAGTTCGGCCATCGATTGCCGATGGAACCGGGAGCGGTATTGTTGACCCTAACCTGTGATCGGCTTGTTCCGCTGCTATGTTCAGTGCGCCATGAAAAGCGGCACTTTCGCCTCTTCGATCATGGTCCGGGTGACGCCGCCGAAAATGCGCTCGCGCATGCGCGAATGGCTGTAAGCGCCCATCACGATCATGTCGGCGCCGATGTCCAGGGTATGACGTTGCAGCACCGCTGACACATTCCGGCCGACGCCCGGCAGTTGATCGACCTTCACCTTGATGCCGTGGCGGGCGAGATAAAGCGCTATATCAGCGCCCGGCTCCGCGCCGTTCGCTTCGGGAGCCGCGTCCGGGTCCACCAGGGTGACGTG
>JBQCEL010000322.1:0-5585 GCA_051960255.1 Rhizobiaceae bacterium | reverse complement strand
TGGCCATAGCCGCCGCCATGCGCTGGTTGGAGCCGCCGGTTTCCTGCACCGCCCGGAGTTTTTCCGATAGCGCCCGGATTTCCTCGGCCGAACTGCCCTTTATCACTTCGCCTGGAAGCTCGGAACTGAGGTCGGTGACGGAAGACAGCCAGTTTTCCAGTTCCGTATAGAAGCGGTTCTGGGCGCGGCCGGATTGAAGGTCCAGAAAGCCCAGAACGAGTGAACCGGAAAGACCGAGCAGCGACGACGAAAAGGCGGTTCCCATGCCGGCCAGCGGCGCAGCGAGCCCGGCCTTCAGGGAGTCAAGAATATCGGCGGCGCTTCCCGAGCCCGGATCAAGGGACTGAATGGTGGTGCCGATCGAGGCGATCGTGCCGAGCAGGCCCCAGAAGGTGCCGAGCAATCCGAGGAAAATGAGGACGCCGATCAGGTAACGGGCTATGTCGCGGCTCTCGTCGAGCCTGGTCGCGAGCGAATCAAGGATGGAGCGCAGGGAACTGGTCGTCAGCGCCGTCGAAGAGGAACGCGACAAAAGCTCCTTCATTGGCGCCAGCAGCAGGGGATCGCCCGCCTCGTTGCCCGCGCGGAACGAATTCACCCAGCGTATCTCGCGAAAAAGACGGCCGACCTGTTGGAGGGCAAGCAATATGCCGATGACGAGAACGCCCAGGATCAGGCTGTTGAGGCCGGGATTCTCGTTGAAGGCATGCGACAATTGCCGGAACAGGATGGCGGCCAGAAAGCCCGTGATGATCAGAAAGATCACCATCGTCATGAGGAAGACCCGCGGACTGGAGAGCCTGTACGGGTCGTATTCGTATGAACCTCCCGCACCCGATGTCGACAGTCTGAACAATGCCATTCCGTTATCGCCCTTTGGCTTGTTATCGCCGTTTGGAATGAGGTGCCGCATGTCCGGGGACGGGTTTACACGACACCGCTCGCCTCGGAAACACCAGCATGATCCCGCTCGAAAAGCGAGTCGCGCTTCTTGCAATATTGCAGCGCGGCTCCGATGAGCGAGATTCTAGCCGGAATTGTGACAAAAAGCGAAGGCTGTTCGCCAGCGGCCTTATGCGACCGACGAGGCGAAGAACGCCGGGACGGCTTGTCAGCGGATCGGGCGCGCCAGCGTCTTCAACAGCGCGCCATGGATGATCTCGTTACCCGCGACGATCATCTCGCCCGAAAAGATGTCCTGTCCGCCCTGGCCGTCGGTGATGAAACCGCCGGCCTCGCGGATGAGAAGCGCACCCGCCGCGATATCCCATGGAAACAGCGCGCTTTCCCAGAACCCGTCATAGCGGCCCGCCGCGACATAGGCGAGATCGAGCGCCACGGCGCCGAACCGGCGCACCCCGGCGACCTCGCCCATGACATTGCGTATCTCGACGAGATAATTGCCGTGATGGCCGCGTCCGATATGGGGAATGCCGGTGCCGATCACCGCATCCGATAATTGCCGGCGCGCCGCGACGCGCAGCCTCCGGTCGTTAAGGAAAGCGCCGCCGCCGCGCTCGGCGGTATAAAGTTCGTCCATTGCCGGATTGTAGACGACGGCGGCCATGAGGACGCCCTGCCTCTCCAGCGCGATCGAGATCGCGAAGACAGGAATGCCGTGGAGGAAATTGGTCGTGCCGTCCAGCGGATCGACAATCCAGCGATGCTGGTCGTCACTGCCCTCGACCGCACCGCGCTCCTCCATAAGGAAGGAATAGCCGGGGCGCGTCCGCGATAGCTCATTATAGAGGATTTCCTCGGCCCTGCGGTCGGCCTGGCTGACATAGTCACCCGGACCCTTCAGCGAAACCTGCAGGTTTTGGACTTCGCCGAAATCGCGCGCCAGCGAACGGCCCGCTTTGGTGGCGGCCTGGACCATGACGTTGAGGAGGGCGGAACGGGCCATGGTGGAGCGGCTTTCGTTGGTGGCAGTTGGACCGTTTGTGGCGGCAATCGGCAATCGGCAATCGGCGGTCGGGATTTTTCCAGTTTGGTTTCGACTGCCTATTGCCTATTGCCGACTGCCGCTTAACCTCAGTCCGCCCGCCTCAGATAGGTAATCTCATTCGTATCCACCACGATGCGTTCGCCGGCGGAAATGAAGGGAGGCACGAGGACGCGGATGCCGTTCTCCAGCACCGCCGGCTTGTAAGAGGAAGCCGCGGTCTGGCCTTTCACCACCGGATCGGCCTCCGAGATTTCCAGCGTCACCTGGTCGGGAAGCGAGATGCCGATCGGCTTATCCTCATAGAGTTCCACCGTCACCTGCATGCCGTCCTGCAGGAAAGCGGCGCGATCGCCAACGAAATCCTTTTGCAATTCGAGTTGCTCGTAGCTTTCCGCATCCATGAAGACGAGGGCGTCGCCCTGCTCGTAGAGGAAAGTGAAGTCCTTCTGTTCGAGCCTGACCTTCTCGACCGTTTCGGCCGAACGGAAGCGCTCGTTGAGCTTGGTCCCGTCGATGAGGTTCTTCAGTTCAACCTGATTGTAGGCGCCGCCCTTGCCGGGCTTCACCGAGTTCGTCTTCACCGCCACCCACAGGCCGCCATTGTGCTCGATGACATTGCCGGGACGGATTTCGTTGCCGTTGATCTTCGCCATGATGTCGCTTTCGGAAAGAAACTTTTATGCCGGAATATTGATCCGGGAAATTGCGCGCCTGAAGACCATAAAATTCACCGGGAGGCAAGACCGCCGCGATGCCGCGATCGGACTTACTTCAACCTGTTGGCGCGCTCGATAGCTTTTTTCTGGTCGTCCGGGGAGAGGCCGCTGAAGAAGACATCCATATCGGGATCGCTCAGGCCCGCCCGCCGCGCGGTTATATACCACGCGGCGGCTTCGATCTTGTCTGCCTTGGCGCCAATGCCGTTGAGATAGAGCTTGGCGAGGCGGTTCTGGGCGGCGACATTGCCGCCCTCGGCAGCGACTTTCAGCCAGTCGAAGCCGGCCTTGACGTCCTGCGGGCCGCCGCGTCCCTCGACCAGCCATGTGCCGAAATCGAGTTCGGCGGTATCATAGCCCTGGCGGGCCGCCAGAAGCAGCCATTTGCGCGCTTTCGTATCGTCCCGCGGCAGCCCGCCAACGCCATTGGCATAGCCCTGCGAGACAGCGTATTGAGCGTCGGCAAGGCCGCTCTCGGCGGCTTTCCGATAATAAACGAAGGCGCGCGCCAGGCCTTCTGAGCCCGGATTGCGGGCGGAGACCATCTGCGCATAATTGAATTGCGCCATGGTGTTGCCGGCATCGGCGGCTTCCTTCATCAGTTCGAACGCCTCGTCGGGCTCCTCCCCTGCGGGCTTGTTGCCCATCAGGATCAGGGCGTAGCGGAATTCCGCCTCGGGGACGCCTTGCTTGGCTGCCTTGCCGTAGAATTCCTTCGCCTTTTCCGGATTGCGCGGAACGCCGAGGCCACGGGCATAGATTTCGGCGGCCAGCGTCTGCGCCGCGGCGTCGCCGGCCTCCGCACGCGGCAGCGCGAGGTGCAGCGCCGTCAGATAAAGACCGCGCTGATAGGCGCCATAGGCCATGTCCGGCAGCCTGGACCCGAAGCGCGAGGGGTTCACCTTGACGGGAGGCGCCTTGCTGTTCAGCCGGTCCTGCAGCGCCGAATCATCGGCGGCATGGCTGGAAGCGCTTCCTGCGATAACCGCAACGCCGGCGACCAGAAGGACAGCCCAACGAGCCGGCATCTCAGCCCTCGAAAACCGGCGCATACTGATCGAGAAGGGTGTTGACGGCGGCGACGCGTTCGCCGGGATCGGCATCCCCAGCGAAGATCGCGTTTGAAAGAGCGACGAATTCCGCTCCGGTTTCCGCCACCCGCCGAACCGATCCGATATCGCTGCCGCCCATGATGATGCACGGAATCTCCACGAGTTCCGCCCACCACCGGCCGAGCGACAAATTGCGGGGATGCGGCTCGGGCGCGGTGTCGTAGCCGAAGCGGCCGAAAAAGATGTAATCCGGCCGCGCCTCGCCGATTTCCATGGCGTCGTGGCGTGTCTTCGCGCCGCCCGCGCCGACGATCATCCGGGATTGGAGGCGTTCAACCGCGTCGGCGATTTCGTCCGGACCCGATTCGAGGTGGACGCCGTCGGCGCCGACGCGGCCGGCAATGCGTGTGTCGCCGGCAAGGACGATCGCGACGTCATGGCCGCCGAGCCGCTCGACGACGCGTTCCGCCCTCTCCTGATAGCCGCCCTGGTCGTGATCATAGTCCGGCAGGATAACGGAGGCCACATCGCCGCCAGCGACGGCCTGCGCGATCTGTTGGGCAAGCCTGTCGGCATCGCCAAACTTAGGCGCGATCAGAACAAGGCGGCAGCGATTCGGCGTTTTTGCTGATGTCATGGCGAGTGTCGTCGAGTGCCCTATGAAGAGGGATCATGTTGGGATTGCGGCATAAAGCAAGGCCCCTCTCTTGAACAGAGCTCGGAGGCAAGGCTTCCCGCCCTCGCCAAGCCGCGCGCCGCCGGCTATGAAGCGCCTTTTGAAAAGCCTCCATGACCGACCTTCTGCACAACCCCCTTTTCTTCGCCACGGCAATTCCCGCCGTCATTCTTGTCGGCCTCTCCAAGGGCGGCTTCGGCGGCGCCATGGCTGTTGTCGGGGTTCCGCTGATGGCGCTCGCCATTCCCCCGGTGCGGGCGGCAGCGATCCTGCTGCCCATTTTGATGCTGATGGATGTCGCCGCTCTCTGGGCATGGCGCTACGGCCCCCGCGACATGAAGACCTTCAGAAACATGCTGCCGGGGGCGGCTATAGGGGTAGGCTTCGGCTGGTTGGTGGCGGCGATCGTGACGGAGGCCATGGTCAAGCTCATCGTCGGCTTGATCGCGTTCGGCTTCGTCGCAAGATGGCTCTGGCAAAAGCTCGGCGGGCGCGAAAAGATCCATTCCCACAACGCGATAAGCGGTACGTTCTGGGGCGCCCTGTCGGGCTTCACCAGTTTCGTCGCCCACGCCGGCGGGCCGGCCTATCAGGTCTACACCTTGCCGCTGAGACACGACCCCAAGACCTATACGGCAACGACCGTGGTCTTTTTCGCGGTCGTGAACGCGATGAAGCTGATCCCTTATTTCGCTCTCGGCGAACTTGATACGAGCAATCTCCTTGCCGCCCTCTCGCTTGCCCCGGTCGCCATCATCTCGACCGTTGCGGGCGCGGCGGTGGTGAAGCGCATGCGGGCGGAAATATTCTATCCGCTCACCTACGGCCTTGTATTCCTGCTCTCGCTCAAGCTCATCTATGACGGCGTGGCGGGGTTGTAAGCGGCCGCCTTTGCTCCGCCATTCCTGCACCGCCTTCATTTCTGCGATGACGCAAGTCCGCGCCTGTGCTTAATCATAGGAGAGGGAGGCCAGCCATGCCCAACATCTTCGAACAGGATCTCGATCGGAACCCGGCCAATTACCAGCCGCTTTCGCCGCTTTCCTTCCTGGAGCGCGCAGCGCAGGTCTATCCCGAGGTAACTGCAATCGTTCATGGCTCACAACGCATCAGCTATCGTGATTTCTTCAGCAGATCGCGCCAGTTGGCGTCGGCCCTGACGCAAAGAGGGATCGGCAAGGGCGACACGGTGA
>JBQCEL010000321.1:0-3060 GCA_051960255.1 Rhizobiaceae bacterium | reverse complement strand
CGTCGGATTGACGGCGCCGATCGAGGGAAAGAAGCTTGCATCGGTGACATACAGGTTCTCGATCTCGTGGGTTCTGCATTCGAGATTGAGAACGCTGCTTTGCGGGTTTTCGCCGAAACGCAGGGTGCCGGCCTGATGAGCCGTGCCGCCAATCGGCACGTCCTTTCCGACGTAGAGAGACCGGTCGAACAGATGAGGATGGATATCGAGCCGGTCGAGCATATTTCGAAGTGACTGACGCAGCCGTCGGTGGCATTCCATATTGGTTTCTGTCAGGTCGAGATAAACGCGGCCGTCTTTATGGAAGATCCTGTTCTCGGGACGCGGCAGATCCTCGGACGTCAGCCAGAAGTCGACGGAGTGTCGCGCAACGAATTCAAACGGACGTGAGGGAAGCCAGTGAAGAAATTCCGGCAGTCCCTCGATCTCGATCTGACTGCCGTCTGATTTTCCGACGAGTTGAATGTGACCGAGCGGATATTCCCATTCATTCAGGGGGCTCTTGGCATGGCCGTGATAAAAATCGTTCAGAGCGAGCGTCTTTTGAAACTTCGTGAGGTTCGGCGATCTGGATATTGCGAGCACGGTGGCATTGTTGTGGCGCATGTAGTTGCGGCCGACCAAGCCGGAACGGTTCGCAAGCCCATTGGGATGCGCGTCGTTCGTCGAACGCAATAACAAGAGTGCCGAAGACAATGCGCCGCAGGCGACAACGAAAATATTCGCGCGAAGGGTGCGCCTCTCGCCGTCAATCAGGACTTCGGCGCTGGTGATTTGCCCTCCGCCGGCATCCGTGTCGAGCCGCTCGACATACGCGTTTCTCAGCAACTCGATGTTCGGGTATTGCGCAAGCGTCGGATCGATACAAGCGATCTGGGCATCCGCCTTGCCGTTGGTGAGACTGGGATAACCGTCGAAAGGATCGCACCGCAGCAGCGGCGAATGAGGAAGGGTGCCGCCCTTGCCGTCCTCTTCGATCAAGGCGCCGAGAGGCAAATGAAAGGGATGATAGCCTGTGCGACGGAGATCGTCGGACAATTGCTGGATGCGCGGCTCATGGCTTACGGCCGGTTTCGGATAGGGAGCCTTCGACCAGGGCTCGGTCGGATCTTCTCCGCGGGCGCCATGGACCTGGAACAACTCTTCCGCGGCCTGGTACCACGGCTCGAATACGTCGTACTTTAAGGGCCACTCCGGTGAAAGACCGTCGGGAAACCTGATTTCGTCGAAGTCCTCCTTGCGAAGTCGAAAGAGCGCGGCGCCATAAACCTTCGAATTGCCGCCGACGAAGTAGTGAAGTCCGGGCCGAAAGATTTGTCCCGACGACGAGTACCAGGTCTCCGCGGCCTGATACCTCGCCTTGGCGAAGACCTCGCTCGTATCCCAATTTTCTCGTTCGCGCGGCAGGTAGTCTCCGCGCTCGACAATGAGCACTCGTTTTCCTGTCTTGGCGAGGCGCGAGGCGGCCGCCCCTCCGCCGGGTCCGGAGCCAATGATAATCACATCGTAGCGGTCATCGGTCACGGGGGCGTGGTCTCCTTCTTCCAGTGGCCCGATTCTAACATTCGCATCCCATCTGAAGGGGTCCCCTTGCGAATGTTAGAATCAAAGGAGCTCCAGCAAAAGATGGTTTCTAGTGCGGCTTTGGAGTAGTGCGCTATATGCGCTTTCGCCCACGCCCTGACAGAGACACGCCTCATGCCCGGCCTGCCGACATCGACCACCGTCTTCGATTCCCTCCTGTTCCGCGACGCCTTCGGCACGCCGGAAATGCGCGAGGTCTTCTCCGATCTCGCGCTCATCTCGCGCTATGTCGAGGTCGAGATCGCGCTCGCCCGGGCGGAATCCGACTGCGGCGTCATCCCCGCCGATGCGGCTGAGGAGATCACCCGGCGCTGCGACGTGGCGGCTCTGGATTTCGACCTGCTGCGCAAGGAAACCGACAATGTCGGCTATCCGATCCTGCCTCTCGTCCATCAGCTCGTGAAACAGTGCGGCGAAGCCGGCCGTTACCTTCACTGGGGTGCCACCACGCAGGACATCATGGATACCGCCGTGGTCCTGCAGATGCGCGAAGGCCTGCGCATGATCGAAGGGGACATTGGCGCGCTGCGTGGCACCCTCGCCGATCTCGCTCGCGCGCATCGTGACACGCCGATGGCCGGGCGGACCCATCTCCAGCAGGCGCTGCCGGTGACGTTCGGCTACAAGGTCGCGGTCTGGCTCGCGATGTTCGACCGCCACACTGAGCGTCTCGCGCAGCTAAAGCCGCGCGTAGAGGTCGGACAGTTCGCGGGCGCGGCCGGCACGCTCGCCTCGCTCGGGGACAAGGGGCTGGCGGTGCAAGCCGCGTTCTGCAAGGAGCTCGGCCTTGCCGTCCCGGCCGCGACCTGGCACGTCGCACGCGACGCCTTCGCCGAGACGGTCAACTTCCTGGGGCTTTTGACCGGTTCGCTCGGCAAGATCGCGCTTGACGTGATGATCATGGCCTCAACCGAGTTCGCCGAAGTCTACGAGCCTTTCGTGCCGGGCCGCGGCGCGTCCTCGACCATGCCGCAGAAGCGCAACCCGATTTCGTCGGAGCTGATGCTCGCGGCCGCCAAGGGCGTGCGCCAGCACGCCGGCCTCATGCTCGACGCGATGGTCCAGGACTTCGAACGCGCGACCGGTCCTTGGCATGTGGAATGGATGGCGATCCCGGAGAGTTTTGTGCTGACCGCCGGCGCGCTGCACCAGGCGAGGTTCGCGCTGGGCGGGCTGATCGTCGACAAGGCTCGGATGGCGCAAAATCTCGACATCTCGAAGGGCCTGATCGTGGCCGAGGCGGTGATGATGCAGATGGCGCCGCTGATCGGCCGCCAGCAGGCGCACGACGTCGTCTATGGCGCCTGTCGCGTCGTCAACGAGCAGGGCGGCACGCTCGCCGAGGCGCTCGCGGCGATGCCCGAGGTGACGAAGCACTTCGACAAGGCGGCGATCGCGCGCATGACCGATCCGGCGAACTATGTCGGCCTCGCGCCGCAAATGGTCGATCGGGTGATCGCGAGCGTGACGCGGTAG
>JBQCEL010000320.1:0-4969 GCA_051960255.1 Rhizobiaceae bacterium | reverse complement strand
AAGACTTTCTTGATGAAGCCGAAAGCCATCGCTCAGGCTGCCCTGGCGACCAGAGGACGCGCGAGCAGTCGTTCGCCGTCATGGCCTTCGATCCGGGCCTCGACGATTTCGCCCGGTATGCCGGCATCGAGGGCCGCGAGCGTAAACCCTTCGGTGCGACCAATGCCGTCGCGCTCGATCAATATGGATTGATTGGTGCCAGCAAGCGTGGCGAGATGCCGGCGATAGGCCTTGTCACCCGCCTCCCTCAACCGCGCGGCTCTCTCTTTGACGAGTGCGCGGGCAAGTTGCGGCATGCGCGCCGCCGGCGTTCCCTCGCGCGGACTGAAGGGGAAGACATGGAGGTGAGTGAGGCCGCACTCCTCGACGATCTTCAGTGAATTCTCGAACATCGCCTCGGTTTCGGTCGGGAAGCCGGAGATGATATCCGCTCCGAAGATGATGTCGGGCCGCATGCGCCGTACATCCTCGCAGAAGCGAATGGAATCTTCGCGGCTGTGACGCCTCTTCATGCGCTTCAGGATCATGTTGTCGCCGGCCTGCAGCGACAGGTGCAGATGCGGCATCAGCCGGGACTCCGTCGCGATCGCTTCGAGCAGATCGGCATCGGCCTCGATGGAATCGATAGAAGAGAGGCGAAGCCGTTTCAGGTCCGGCGCCTGTTTCAGGATCGTCTTCACCAGCTTGCCGAGACGCGGCGTGCCGGGAAGATCAGCGCCGTAACTCGTCATATCCACCCCGGTCAGCACGATTTCGGCGTAGCCGTTGCCGGCGAGCCGCTTTACCTGCTCCACAACCGCGCCCATCGGCACGGAACGCGAATTGCCGCGCCCATAAGGGATGATGCAGAAGGTGCAGCGATGGTCGCAGCCATTCTGGACCTGGACGAAAGCGCGAGCGCGCCCCTCGATCGCATCGACCATATGCGAGGCGGTCTCGCGCACGCTCATAATGTCGTTGACGCGCGCCTTTTCCGTATCGTTGACGCCGAAGTCGGGAAGCGCCCGGTAATTCTGCGCGGCATGTTTCTCCTCTTTACCGAGAACGAGGTCGACCTCGTTCATGGCGACGAAAGCGTCCGGATCGGTCTGCGCGGCGCAGCCGGTGACGATGATGCGGGCATCAGGTTGTTCGCGGCGCGCCTTGCGGATCGCCTGCTTCGCCTGTCTGACGGCTTCGGCCGTGACGGCGCAGGTATTGAAGACAACCGCGCCGCCTTGCAGCGCGCCAAGGCCGGCCTTGCCGGCTTCGCGGCGCATAACTTCCGACTCATAGGTGTTCAACCGGCAGCCGAATGTGACGACATCTACCGCCATCAGGCCGCGCTTTCTGTTTCGCGGGTCCAGGCGCCGGTTTCGGGATCGAAGGCGCCGGAAAATTCCCATTCCGCCGGACCGGTCATGAGGACGTGGTCGTCTTCGCGCCACTCGATGAGGAGCGGACCGCCGGGCACCGTCACCGTCACCTTGCGCTCCGTTCGACGGGTGCGCGCGCCGCAGACGGCCGCGGCGCAGGCGGCCGAGCCGCAAGCGCGGGTGAGTCCCGCGCCACGCTCCCAGGTGCGCAGCGTGATTGCGTCGCGCGCAGTGACTTGCGCGATACTGATATTGGCGCGCTCGGGGAAAATGGGATGGTTTTCGAGCAACGGCCCGAACTTCTCCAACTCGTAGGACCAGACATCCCGTTCGACCCAGAAAATCGCGTGGGGATTGCCCATGGATACGACCGAGGGCGAGTGCAGGATGGGCGCGTCGATTGGTCCGATCTGCAGTTCGATCATGCGCGTGTCGCGGAATTCCTCCGCCAACGGAATCTCTCTCCAGCCGACACGCGGCTTGCCCATATCGACGGAAAGCAGTCCGTCGGCATGTTCTTCGGCCGTCAGCACGCCCGCCATCGTTTCGAAAACGAAGCTCTTGCGCCCTGTTTCGGCCGCCAGCGCCTGGGTCACACAGCGCATGCCATTGCCGCAGGCCTGCGCCTGACTGCCATCGGAATTGATGATGGCGACATAGTTTTCGGTGCCGGGCGTCCTCGGGTCGTGGATCGCCATGATCTGATCGAACTTCGTCGCCGGATCAGCATTGAGCGCGATTGCGGCGGCCGGCGTCACGCGGTCGGCGCGGCCGCGCATATCGGCAACGATAATCTCGTTGCCGAGCCCGTTCATCTTGGCGAATTGCGCTGGCTTGCCCGTCACGCGGTCTTCCTTGCCTTTTGGCGCCTATATGGCGGAAAAGGCGGCGGATTACCAGTGCGTGACGGGCGAAAGACAGGGTCAGGTAATGGCGAAGACGCCGAGGACGATCAGCAGGAAGACGATGAGCGCGATGCCGATCAGGATGCGGGCTCCCGCAGCTGCCGCGCCCGCCAGCATCGGGAAGCCGAGCAGGCCGGCGGCGGCCGCGATGATAAGCAGAATCAAGATAAGTTTCAGCATGTTCACCTCCGTTGAATACGGCAGATGAACGCGACGCGGTGAAATCTTGTTCCGGCCGTCGGAACCAACGCTTCTGCTTTGTTGCGGTGATGATCGCGCAGGAACCGGCCTGCAAAGCGCTTTTCGAAGCACGTCTTGGGGCTCATTTTTCGTCGCTTGGACGCGGTTGGCCCGGGAAAGTTTTAGAGGCGCCTGCCGGGTGAAACCCAATTTTAACCACAACCGGCTGGAATTGTGACCGCAATCACCCTTATTGTGGCGATGGATACAGGAAGGGACTTCGGGACGATGCGGCCCCGATGGAGGTTTTGATGTATTTTTCAAGGACGGGGTTTATTACGGTTTCACTCCTGGCGTTTGCGCTGGCGGGGTGCGGTGGGTCGCGCATGGGCGGCGGTCTCGAGGAACCGCAGCCGGCGCCATTGCCGGCGGCGCCATCGGGGCGGGTTTCGCAGAGCCAGCTTCCAGCGCCGACCAAGGATGCTTCCCAGTTTCCGGCGGCGCCGCAGGTGGCATCGGCTCAGCCGATGAACGACGCGGCTGCGGCGGCCAATGCGGTAAACATCACGGCGGGCGGCGTCGCGGGTGTATGGAACGTCAACGTCTCCGGCCAAAGCTGCCGGATCGCCACGCCGCAGACCAAATACGGCCAGGGCTATCGCGCTGGCCCTCTGCACTGTCCGCCTCCGTTGGAGAGCGTGAAGTCATGGGCGGTCAATGGAAAGCAATTGGCGCTTTACGACCAGAACGGCGGCGTGCTTGCGCGGCTTTATGCTTCCGCGGCCAACAAGTTCGACGGCCAGACCGAAAGCGGGCAGCCCATTACGCTTTCACGCTGATCGACCGGTTTCCCTGCCAGATGGCCTTCCATGAATCTGCGTGACGCACCGACGGTCCAGCCCTGCGTCTCGCAACGCTACCGGCTTCTGGTGGAGAAGGGCGATATCCACCGCGATCCGCAACAGGAAAGGGTCACGGCGGCGCTCGACCGGTTAATTCTTGACGCGGCGCAATCGCGCCTTGCCACGAAGGCGAGCTCGCTTGGCTGGCTGTTCGGCAAACCTTCGTCGAAGCCCGCGGCGAAAGGGCTCTACATCCATGGCGGGGTCGGCACCGGCAAGACGATGCTGATGGACATGTTTTTCGATTGTCTGCCGGTGAAGGCAAAACGGCGCAGCCATTTCAACGATTTCATGATGGATATCCACGATCGCATCGATGCGCATCGCAGAGCCGTCAAGAAGGGCGAGGCGAAGGGCGACGATCCGATCCCGCCGGTCGCCAAGGCGGTCGCGAAGGAAGCGAGGGTGCTGTGCTTCGACGAATTCAGCGTAACGGACATCGCCGACGCCATGATCCTGTCGCGGCTTTTCACCGCTCTCTTCACCGAGGGCGTGGTGCTGGTGGCGACCTCGAACGTCGCTCCCGACGACCTCTATCGCGACGGGCTGAACCGGCAATTGTTTCTGCCGTTTGTCACCATCCTCAAGGACCATGCGGAAATCATCCGGCTCGACGGCGGTATCGATTACCGGCAGGAGAAACTCGCCCGTATGCCGGTCTATGTGACGCCGCTTGGGGAAGAGGCGGACAGGAAGATGGACGAGGCCTGGGCGGCGGCGACAGAGGGCGCTCGTGAAGGACCAATCGAGATTGAGCTGAAGGGCCGTTCCATTCCGGTGCCGCGCGCGGCGCATGGCGCTGCGCGCTTCACCTTTCCGGAACTCTGCCTCAAGCCGCATGGCGTCCGCGATTATCTCGCGATCATGGCGCGGTTCGATACCATCTTCCTCGACCATATACCGGTCATGGCCGATGCGCATCGTAACGAGGTGAAACGCTTCATCATACTGGTGGATGTGCTTTACGACCGTCGTGTCCGGCTTTTCGCCAGCGCCGCGGCGAAGCCGGAAGAGCTTTACGCCGGGCGGCGCGGAACCGAGGCGTTCGAGTTCGAGCGCACCGCCTCGCGCCTGACCGAAATGCAAAGCCGCGATTGGCTCGACGTGTGGACTTCGGCCCATGGCGGAAAGGCACGAAACTAAACTGGGGCACAAAAAGCGGGCAATTGGGCCACTTGCATTTGAGAACGGCAGAAATTCTTACCTTTACGTAAATTCAAATTGATCTAACCGTTTGAATTCGTTGGTCACGAAATTTCTTGTTGAGTTGATCACGCTTGGGGTCTATGTGCAACGCGAAAGGACGGTTTCCCCGCCCGACGTAATGCCGCCGCCGGCCCTGTAAATGCCGCAGGCATTGCGGCTCCTCCCGGAGACGAAAGCCTCCACGCCGGCAACACGCAATTAAGGGAATCATCTCCATGGCACGCAATAAGATTGCCCTCATCGGTTCGGGCATGATCGGTGGCACGCTCGCGCATCTGATCGGCCTCAAGGAACTGGGCGACGTCGTCCTGTTCGATATCGCCGAGGGCATCCCGCAGGGCAAAGGACTCGACATCGCGGAATCCTCGCCTGTGGATGGCTTCGATGCGCATTTCGCCGGAACGAATGCCTATGCCGGGAT
>JBQCEL010000319.1:0-2661 GCA_051960255.1 Rhizobiaceae bacterium | reverse complement strand
TGGCGCTGCTGTCTTGTGGTCGTCCGGCTGGGCGACAGACTGGAATTGCTTGGTATCCGCCCCACTTAAAGATGGAACATTGGGCCTGCTGCGCCATTGACCCTGTCAGCCGACATCCCGTCGGCCGATAAGGAGGACAGTCAATGGGTCGCGGTATTCTGTTATGGCTGCTCGGGGTGCCGATCCCCGTCATCATCCTCATTCTGCTGTTCTGGCATTAGGAGGCTATGATCATGGCTTCCCAAACCGACATTGTGGTCGCGGGCGCCGCTGCGCCTGCGTCACCTATAAACTGGGGCGCGGTCATCGCCGGCGCCATCGTGGCGGCCGTCGCAACACTCATCCTGACCCTCGTTGGATCGGGCCTTGGCCTCACCATGATCTCGCCATGGTCATCGCAAAGCGCCTCGGCGACGACGGTTCTCGCCTGGGCGGCGGTGTGGCTTGTCATCGTGCAATGGGTCTCATCCTGCTTCGGCGGCTATATGGCAGGCCGGTTCCGCCGGCGCTGGACAGGCATTCACACTGATGAGGTGGTGTTCCGGGACAGCGCTCACGGCCTCCTGGCATGGTCGGTCGCAACCCTTGTCGTGGCCGGCCTTCTGGGCTCCGCCATATCGGGCGTCATCGGCTCGGGCGTCCAGGCGGCTTCCAACGTCGCCGCGGGCGCGGCGCATGGGATATCGGCGGGCGCAACTGCTGCCGGCGCAGGCAACAATCCGTCGACGGGCTATTTTGTCGATGCCCTGTTCCGGCCGACGGACCCCGCGCGCCTCAATGCGCCGGGCGCGCAGGGAGACGCGGCTGCAATCGGTCAGGCGACGCGAATCCTGGTGACAAGCACCGCGGCAGGCCAACTCTCTAATGACGACAAGAGCTATCTGGCGATGCTTGTCGCCGCGCGCACCGGTCTTTCGCAGGCGGATGCGCAAAAGCGCGTCGATAGCGTCTGGGCCAAGGTCCAGGAGTCGAAGACGAAAATCCAAGCCGCGGCGGACAAGGCCAGAAAGACCAGCGCCGCGACCGCCCTTCTTGGGGCGCTCACACTGTTCATCGGCGCATTTATCGCGGCGGTCTCCGCCATTCTTGGAGGCAAGCTCCGGGACGAAGACGAAGATCGGTGGTCTCTTTCATCCTGATCTGCGAGAATTTGTACGCGGTCTGGGATCACGCAGCACTCTTCCCGCGAGGCGGCGGTTTCGCCGCCTCAAAGCGGCGATGACGATGCGGATCGGCGGCTCTTGTCAGGCGATCGCCCTGCCGCTTTCGTCGAAACGATAGATCTTCGCGTGATCGGGAGCGAGAAAGACGATGTCGTCATCATGGAACCGGTGCTCGCCGAAGAGCCGCACCGTGACCAGCCCTGACTTCGCGGTCTCGACATAGAGGATCGTATCAGCGCCGAGATGTTCGGCGTGCGTCACCGATCCTTTCCAGGGCCCGGTATCGGCACTGACTGAAATGTGCTCCGGCCGGATGCCGATCGTTTTGGCGCCGCTCTCGCCGAGCTTTTCCGCGTCGATGAAATTCATCTGCGGCGACCCAATGAAGCCGGCGACGAAAAGGTTGGCGGGGCGGTTGTAAAGTTCCATCGGCGAGCCGACTTGTTCCACGATGCCCTTGTTCAGCACCACGATCCGGTCAGCGAGCGTCATCGCCTCGACCTGGTCATGGGTGACATAGATCATGGTCGATTTCAGTTCGCGATGCAGCTTGGCGATCTCGATCCGGGTATTGACGCGAAGCGCCGCGTCGAGATTGGAGAGCGGCTCATCGAAAAGGAAAAGCTTCGGCTCGCGCACGATCGCGCGGCCGATGGCGACACGCTGCCGCTGGCCGCCCGACAGTTCCGCCGGCCGCCGGCCGAGATAATCCTCGAGCGAGAGCATTGTCGATGCGGCTTGTACGCGCTTGGCGATGTCCTTCGCCGGCGCGCCCGCCTGTTTCAGGCCGAGGCCCATATTGTCTCGTACGGTGAGATGCGGATAAAGCGCGTAGGACTGGAACACCATGGCGATGCCGCGTTTCGCCGGCGGGACGTTGCCGACTTCCCTGCCGTCGATCTTGACCGAGCCGGAGGTCGCGTCCTCCAGGCCCGCGATGACGCGCAGCAGCGTCGATTTCCCGCAGCCCGACGGGCCGACGAAGATGACGAATTCGCCGTCCTCAACCGCGAGGTCGATGCCTTTCAGCACATCGACCTGGCCGAAGGATTTGCGGATATTGCTGAGCGTCAGCGAACCCATTACAGCCTCACCGCCTTTCCCGTCCTGACGCTCTCGTCCGCGGCGAGGCAGACGGCGAGGGACCGCACGGCGTCGTCCATATGCCGTTCGAGGTCGATGTCCTCGCGGATCGCCTTCAAGACGAAAGCCTGCTCGCGCTCGCAAAGCTCCTGGTGGCCGGGCTCGCCTTCCATGCCGAGCAGCTCGTCCGGCGCGATGAAGCGCCCGCCAGGGCCGGTAGCGGCGTGGTGCACCTTGATGCGCGCGGTCTTGGTATGTGTGTCGATGTCGTCCGACTTGGCGTTCTCTTCCATGACGATCGAGACGCTGCCGTTTGGCGACATCACGTCCTTGACGAAAAAGGCGGTCTCGGAGACCATCGGCCCCCAAGCGGCTTCATACCAGCCGATGGAGCCGTCCTCGAACAGCACCTGCA
>JBQCEL010000318.1:0-3013 GCA_051960255.1 Rhizobiaceae bacterium | reverse complement strand
TGCGCCTTCTTGTCGTCGCCGACGAGCCGCTTGCGGTAAGCCGCCATCATATCGCCGCGCTCGGCCTCGGGAATGGGCGCCAGGAAGCGTTCCCATTTGTCTGGAAACATCTGCGAAACGCCGAACTGGTAGTACCATTCGAGTTCGGCGCGCGTCAGCGTGTAGACGCCACGGACGATCAATTCGCTCACTCTTTCGGGATGTGTCTCGGCATAGGCGAGCGCCAGCGTCGAGCCCCAAGAGCCGCCGAAGACCTGCCATTTTTCGACGCCGACCATTTCGCGCAGCCGCTCTATGTCGGCGACCAAGTGCCACGTCGTGTTGGCATCGAGGCTGGCGAAGGGGCGCGAGCGGCCGCAGCCGCGCTGGTCGAACAGAAGCACGTCATATTTCGCCGGATCGAAGAGCCGGCGATGACTGGGCGAGCAGCCGCCGCCCGGCCCGCCATGCAGGAAGACGGCCGGCTTGGCGCCCTTCGTGCCGCAACGCTCCCAGTAGACCGAATGTCCATCGCCGACGTCGAGATGGCCGGACGCATAAGGCTCGATCTCGGGATAAAGCGTGCGCAGTTCTTCGCTCATGAGTGCCCTACTCCGACTTGTGGCAGACGGCTTCGATATTGTGGCCGTCGGGATCGAGGACGAAAGCGCCATAATAATCCGAGTGATAGTGCGGCCGCAGCCCCGGCGCGCCATTGTCCCGACCGCCGGCAGCCAGCGCCGAGGCATGGAACGCATCGACTTCGGCCCGACTGTTCGCCGTGAAGGCGATGTGTTGGCGGTCGTGCGGCTTGCCTTCCCTCAGCCAGAAGACCGGCCGCTCACGGCCATAGCCTCCGACCTTGACGCCCCCGGTATATTCCGCCGGCACGATTATGAGAAGCGACGCGCCGAGCGGCGCCATGGCGCGATCGTAGAAGGCCTTCGAGGCCTCGAAGTCGGAAACAATTATGCCGGTATGATCGATCATGGTTGGGACTCCTGCTGAATGGCCGCCGCTCGCCCGCTTAGGTTCGTTCAAACCCGCCCGGATGACGATGTGCCGGCAGACATTGTCGATGTCGCGGAGGATGTCGCCGTTCCAGAAGCGGATGATGGTCCAGCCGTCCTGTTCGAGACGGCGACGCCGCTCTTCATCGACAGCTAATTGCTGGCCCTCGGCATGCTGGGAACCATCCACCTCAACAACCAGACGCTTCGAGGGGCAGGCGAAATCAATGATATAACCGGCGATCGGAACCTGTCGTCTGAACGACAGCCCCATCAGGCGGTGGGCACGAAGTTCGTTCCAGAGTTTCAGTTCGGCGTCGGTCATGGCACGCCGCATCGACTTGGCGTTCTTGCGATTCTGTCGGGGGACAAGAGCATGCGGCATGGCTATGCCCTTGCCGCTTGCTTATTTAGCGGAAATGCCGGCGCTCTACGTTGCCCCCCTCTGTCCTGCAAGCCTCTCCGTTGACCAAAGCCCCCTCACCGCTTCACCTCCCAGGTGGTGACGCGTTCGCCGGTGGCGGGGTCCTTGCCATCCTTCAACTGGATACCCTGTTTCAGGAGATCGTTACGGATGCGGTCGGCTTCCGCCCAGTTCTTCTCTCGGATGAAGGCGAGACGGCGGTCGATATAATCAACGATTTGCCGTTCATTGACCTGATCCAACCGCTGCATCCCATCGATGATCAGCTTTTCAAAGCCGAGCAGGACTAAGCTGGCAAGCAGCGGCATACGATCAGGCGTGCCCGATGTACCTTCAGAGTCAATTTTAATAAGCCAACGCAAATTTCCAGATAATGATCGAATTGCTCCATAAGCATTCATGTCATCCTGCAATGGCGACAACACGCTTTCCGGCAATGATCTAAACTCGACATCTCGAAGAGACTGTACCTCGCCGGCGGCGATCGCGGAGTCGATTGCGACGCGCCAATTGCGAACAACATTCTCCGCTTCCTCCAGCTTCCGCACGGAAAAATCGATCGGCTCGCGGTAGTGTGTCATCAGCATCGCCAGGCGCAGCACCTCGCCCGGCCATTTGCGGCCGCCGAATTTCTCCGTGTGCAGCAGCTCATGGATGGTGACGAAATTGCCTTCCGATTTCGACATTTTCCTGCCCTCGACCTGCAGGAAGCCGTTGTGCAGCCAGTAATTCGCCATCACCGGCGTGCCGTGGGCGCAGCGCGATTGCGCGATCTCGTTTTCATGATGCGGGAAGATCAAATCGAGCCCGCCGCCATGGATGTCGAACTGGTGGGGGTGAGCCAAGGCCTCAGGCGACAGCCTGTCCTTCAGGGCGTCCCAGAGCAGCGCATCGCTCATGGCCGAGCATTCGATGTGCCAGCCCGGCCGGCCACGGATCGTATGATCCCTCCCGTCAACGGTGAATGTCGCATCCCAGCCCGGTTCGTCGGCGGAGGATTCCTTCCACAGCACGAAATCGGCGGGGTTCTTCTTGTGCGTGTCGACGGCGATGCGGGCGCCGGCCTGCTGTTCGTCCAAGTTGCGTTTCGAAAGCTGGCCGTAATCCGGCATGGAGGCCACGTCGAAGAGGATTTCGCCATTCGCTTCATAGGCATGGCCACGGTCGATGAGATCCTGAATCAACTCGACCATATTGGTCTTGCCGTCTTCGCGCGGCAGGACGAATTCGGTCGCGCGCGGCTCGAACGTCGGCTCCAGGCAGCCGAGCGCCTTCACGTCGTCATGGAACTGGTTCGCCGTTTTCTCCGTGACGTTGCGGATCGCCCCGTTGAGCGACAGCTTCCCCGACGCGATCTCGGGGCCGAAGTCGCGCAGCGCCCGCGCGTTGATCTTGTCGTCCACGTCGGTGATGTTGCGGACATAGGTGACATGATTTTTGCCATAGAGATGACGAAGCAGGCGAAAGAGCACGTCGAAGACGATGACCGGCCGCGCATTGCCGATATGGGCGAAGTCGTAGACCGTCGGGCCGCAGACATACATGCGGACATTGTTGGGATCGAGGGGGACGAAATCCTCCTTCGTCCGAGTCAGCGTGT
>JBQCEL010000317.1:0-5477 GCA_051960255.1 Rhizobiaceae bacterium | reverse complement strand
ACGGCTTCTTCCGGCTGGATGGAACGCGTTTTCAGCGCCACCACGCCGGCCTCGCAATCCGGCGCATCGTCGCCTGCCGGAACGCCGGAGAACTGGACGGTCCGCATACCTTGCTTCGCCAGCGTGTTGGCGAGATCGCTGGCGCCGGTAAAATCGTCCGCTATGCAGCCGAGCAGCACCGATCCTACCTCGTTCGCGGATTACGCTTCGTCTTCGACATAGGCCTGGATGAGGGCGTCGAACGAGGGGTCGGCCTTGAAGCCGAGAGCCTCCGCCCGCTTCGTGTCGAAATTCCGCGGCCATCCGGCGACGATGCGCATGATGGTGGGGTCCGGCTCGCGCCGGATCAGTTTCACCGCCGCATCACCGGCGGCGCGGCGGAGCGCCTCGATCTCCTCGCCGACAGTAGCCGTGAGGCCCGGCATGGAGAGATTGCGGCGATCGCCGAGCCGGCCGAGATCCATTTCCGCCGCATGAATGAGGAAGCCGACGGCCGCCCTTGGGCTTGCGAACCAGTGGCGCACATCTTCCGACACCGGCAGGATCGCCTCCTGGCCGGCCAAAGGTTCGCGCAGGATACCCGAGAAGAAGCCCGAAGCCGCCTTGTTCGGCTTGCCCGGACGAATGCAGATCGTCGGCAGCCTGATCCCGATCCCGTCGAAGAAGCCGCGCCGGCTGTAATCGGAAAGCAGGAGTTCGCAGATCGCCTTCTGCGTGCCGTAGCTAGTCAAGGGCGCGGAAAAGAACTCGTCGCCGATCTTGTCGGGAAATGGCGCGCCGAAGACGGCGATCGACGAGGTGAAGACGATGCGCGGATAATAGCCTTCCCCGGCGAGACGGATCGCCTCGAAAAGAAAACGGGTGCCGTCGAGATTGATGCGATAGCCCTTCTCGAAATCGGCTTCCGCCTCGCCCGAGACGATGGCCGCGAGATGGAAGATGATATCGGGCCTGAGATCGACCAGCCGCGCGGCCTCGCCTTCGGCGGAAAGATCGGCTGTTCGAAGATCGACCTGACCGCCGAAGCCTGCCGGTTTCGCCGGCGCGATCACATCGACCAGCGTCATGCGCTCGACAGGCTTCCCCGACAGGCTGCCGTCACGGGCAAGGCGCTCGGCAAGCTTCCGCCCGATCATGCCCGCCGCCCCGATGATCATCACATGCATTTCAGTGGCCTTTCATTTAGAGTTCGCTCAAGGATTAGACGGCGATCATAGCATCATCAGCGTTATTGCCGATCTTCATCGAAAGGCAGAAGCGATAGAAACTGATCTACTGGACCAATCTCCAGACCAGTTAGGCCGCAACCCGGCGCAGTGTCAATAGCCGTGTCGACAAGCCGTGGTTTTCGCGCGATCAGACCGCCGTTGCAGCGCCCATGATCGCGACAGTGGCACTGCGTATCGTCGCTTGATATGCTTTGACCAAGTCGGGTGGAACCATTCCGTGCAAGGGGCGTTGCCCCGGTTCGGTCATTTAGTGGATCAAGCAGGAGGGTCGGAATGTTTAAGTTCATTTTATCGCTGGCGATCGCCTCGGTCGTCGCTGTCCCGGTCGCGTTTGCCCAGCCGAAACATAATGATCACAACCGCCGGAGCGAACATCATCATTCGCAGTCGCATCGCGACAGATCGCATCACATGCGGCCGTCGCATCGCCATCATCGCGATCACGACAGGCGCTACAGGCCCGGCCATCACTACCGCAGCGCCCCGCATGGCTGGCATCGCTATCACCGCCGCCCGCATGACTGGCGCACGCGCGGCTGCATCATCGTCGGCCCGGTCTGGTTCTGCCCATAAAGGCGGAGTGAATTATCGGCAGTTAGCGCCGCCCCTTATCCGTCTGTAGGCGCCTTCTCCCCGTGGAAACGGGGAGGAGTACGCTTTTATGAGCGCTTTTGCCAATTGACACCGTTGCAGGACGATGGATGCCAGTGCGGCCATCATTCTTCTCCCCGCTTACGGGGAGAAGCGCCCGGCAGGGCGATGAGGGGCAGCGCATAAGGGTCGTCAGCTTGGAGCCTTTAGTAAGCTCAAGCGGCGAGGAATTGCCTGAGGAGCGCTATCTCATAGGCGCTCGCCAGGGTTGGCGCGTGACCATAGCCGGAGAGCACTTCGAGCGCCGGCTTCGGCCCGCGTCTTTGCATTTCCTCAGCCACAGCCGGCGCCAGCACGTCCGAACTCTCGCCGCGCAGGACCAGCGTGCGCGCGCGCACGGCATCGTACGCGCCCCATAGGTCGAGCCCGTCTTCCGCACGGCCCAACTGTTCGGCAATCTTCGGATCGTAATGCACGGTGACGCGGCCGCCGTCGGTGCGGCGCACCGACGTGTCGGTCATCCTGCGCCAGAAGGCCTCGCTGTTGTCGCCGAATTGCGCGTAGTTCGCTCTCAGCCACGCCGCCATTTCGCCGATCGTATCGTAGATGGGTGGGCGGCCGACATAGTCGGCGATGCGGCCGATTCCTTCGGTCTGGATTTCAGGACCAATATCGTTGATGACGAGATGGCTGATGCGCTCCTCCAGCCTGCCGCCGGCAAGCGTCACGCCAAGCAAGCCGCCCATCGACGTGCCGGCCCAGCGTAAGTCCTGGATGCCATAGCGGTCAAGCATGGCGAGCGCCATATCGCCATAGGTGCGATAGGAATAATCTGCCTCGGGATCCTTCGCCCACGCGGAAAGTCCGCGGCCGAGCGTGTCGGGGCAGAGCACGAAATAGGTGTCGGACAACGCCGCCGCCGCCTCGTCGAAATCGCGGCCCGTGCGGGCGAGGCCATGCCACATGACCAGCGCCGGTTTCCGCGGATCGCCCCATTCGGTGATGTGCATCTCATGGCCGGCGGCGTTGATATAGGTCGAGCGGGGGCCGTTCATCGGCGTTTTCCTTTTCCCATGAGCGTCCCGGCGATGCCCGCCGGGAAGAAATAGACGAGCAGGATGAAGAGCAGGCCAAGCCAGAGCAGCCAGCGGTCGGGATCGAAGAGCTTCGGCAGGAGCGGCACGGCGGCGGTGACGGAAGCGGCAGCCTCCATGACATCCTTCAGATAGAATTGCGCCAGCGTCATCACCGCAACGCCGATTACCGAGCCAATCATCGTCCCCATGCCGCCGATGACCACCATCAGCAAAATGTCGACCATGATGGAGAAGGACAGCGCCACGTCGGGGCCCGTATATTTCAGCCAGACGGCGCGAAGCACCCCCGCGAGCGCCGCGATGACAGCCGCGATGCAGAAGATCGCGGTGCGGTAGGCGACGACGCGATAGCCGATCGCCTCGGCGCGCATCTCGTTTTCGCGGATCGCTTCCAGCACCGTGCCCATGGGCGAGGCGACGAGCCTCAGCATCAGCAGGAAAAGCAGGAGCGAGGCGACGAAGACGAAATAATAGACGGCGAGCCGGCCGTTTAGCGCGGTGCCGAACAGTTTGACGGCATGGCCGTCGGCGTCGGTGAGGAACTTCATCGACGGCGCGAAGAGATGCGGCACGGAGTAGGTCAGCCCGTCCTCGCCGCCGGTCAGATTGGAAAGCTGGCTCGCCAGCACCAGCATGACCGATGCCGCGGCGAGCGTGACCATGGCGAAGAAGATCGATTTTACCCGGAGCGACAAGAGCCCGATCAGGAAGGCGAGCACGAGCGCCGCCGCCACGCCGGCGAGGCCGCCGACCAGGATGGCGGCGAAGCTTGGTCCCAAGCCTTTCAGCGCGACCGCTGTTCCATAGGCGCCGAGGCCGAAGAACATGGTGTGGGCGAAGGAAACGATACCGGTATAGCCGATCAGGAGGTCGTAGCTGGCGACCAGGACGACGAAGACGCAGATGCGCGCCGCGACTTCCTGCGCGCGGAAATCGTGAAAGAGAAAGGGCGCGAACAGGAGCACCAGCCCAATCAGGCCGACAATGGCATGGACAATCAGCCGGCCGGGGGCAAAGGGGCGAGAGGCGACGATCATCTCTTCACCGCCGGCCTCAGCCCATAAGGCCGCCACAAGAGCACCGCCATCATCAGGAGCATGTTGGAGGCGAGCGACATTTTCGGCAGCAGGAAAGCGACGTAGTTGCCGAGCAGCCCGACTAGCATCGCCCCCAAGAGCGATCCTTCGATCGATCCCAGCCCGCCGATGATGACGACGATGAAGACGAGGATCAGCATTTCCGAGCCGATGGTTCCCGAGATCAGCCCCTGATAGCCGGCCCACATGGCGCCGCCCATGGCGGCCAGCGCCGATCCGGCCATGAAGACGGCGATGAAAAGCCGGTCAATGCGGAAGCCGAGTGCCTCGACCATTTCGCGGTTCTCGACACCGGCTCGGATCAAAAGTCCGATGCGCGTGCGGTTGAGGACGAGCGTCAGCACGCCATAGACGATCAGGCCGAGAATGAAGGCGAAGACGCGGTAAATCTCGATTGTGGCGTTGCCGATGACGAAGGAGCCGGACAGGATCGCGGGGCGCGGCACGGCGACGGGCGAGCCGCCCCAGATCGCCAGGATCAGCTGTTCGGCGATGATCAGCGCCCCGACCGTCACCAGAATCTGGCGCAGATGATCGCGATAGACCGGCCGGACGATGACGCGTTCGAAAAACCAGCCGGCGAGCGCGCCGAAGGCGGTCGCCGCCGCGATCGCCAACAGGATGGCGGCGAGGTTGAGCGCCGGGTTGCCGCCATGCAGCCAGGAGGCGAGCCCGGCGAGCACCGAGGCGGCGATGAAGGCGCCGAAGGAAATGAAGGCGGAATGGCCGAAATTCAGCACGTCCATCAGGCCGAAGACGAGCGACAGGCCCGACGCCATGAGGAAGATCATCATGCCCATGGCGAGCCCGGCGGCGGTCAGCGTCACCCACGACGAGAACGAGCCGATCAGCGGCAGGGCGATGATGGCGAGGACAAGAGGCAGGAGATTGACGCCGCCGAAGCGGGAGAGAAGGGCGGAGAGGGAGGCGATCACTTTGGCGGCCTTCTCGAAGTGAAAACCTTGTTAGGACAATGCTCTATGTCGCTCCCCTCTGGCCTACCGGCCATCTCCCCCACAAGGGAGGAGATCAACCGGCCGCTTTTGCCGGCTGTTGTCCTGCAACGCCGGCGATTGGCGTGAGCAAAGACGAGGGCGTGATCTCCCCTCTTGTGGGCAGGGCAATCGCATGTGCCAATTTTCACCCCCTCCGGTCCTTCGGACCACCTCCCCCTTTCAGGTGGAGGAAAGCCGCTGCCGCAGCGCTTTTCCCTCACCTGAAAGGGGAGGGTGCCGAGCGAAGCGAGGCGGGTGGGGTTGGCTGGCAAGCCATATGCGATTCCCCTGTCCGAGTGGGGGAGATGTCCGCCCTTCGACAAGAGCTCAGGAGGACAGAAGGGGGCGACGTAGAGCGCAGGAATGACCATAATCATGGATGTCCTTCCAGCGACAGGCTGAGCAATCGCGTCTGCAATGCCTCGTCGGCGGCGAGCGCGGCCATGTCGCCCTGATGCACGATGCGCC
>JBQCEL010000316.1:0-3237 GCA_051960255.1 Rhizobiaceae bacterium | reverse complement strand
CCCTATGTCATCAAGGAACTGGTGACGTCCGTCGCGGGCACCGCCACGACCTCCGCCTCGCGCCTTCTTAAAGAAAATATGGCGAAGGCGGACAGCGAGATCGTGGCGCGCCTGCGCCGTGCCGGCCTCCTCATCATGGGCAAGACCAATTCCTCCGAATTCGGACTGGCAGCGGCGACCGAACCGGCGCTCTACGGCCCGACGCAGAACCCCTGGAAGGAAGGAGTTTCCCCCGGCGGGTCGAGCGGAGGGTCGGCGGCGGCCGTCGCGGCAGGCATTCTCCCAATGGGGCATGCGACGGATGGCGGCGGATCGATCCGCATTCCGGCTTCCTGCTGTGGGCTTTTCGGGTTGAAGCCGACCAGGGCGCGCATCACCGCAGGCCCGCAGGGCGGCGAAGGACTTGCTGGGCTGGCGAGCCAACATGCCGTGACCTGGAGCGTGCGCGACAGCGCCGCGCTGCTCGACGCGACAGCGGGTCCGTTGCCGGGAGATCCCTATTTCCCGCCCGCGCCCTCAGGAACCTACATCGAGGAAACGGAGCGCGAACCCGGCCGGCTGCGCATCGCTTTTTCCACCAAGGCGCCGGGCGGCACGCCGGTCAACCCCGAATGCGTCGCCGCCGCGCTCGATACCGCACGGCTTTGCGAGGAACTCGGGCATCATGTAGCCGAGGCGTCGCCGGAATTCGATGCGGCGGCGTCGCGCGAGGGTTTCACCGCCGTCTTCCACGCCAACACGATGGCCAATGTCGCCCGCGCGACCGGTGGCGGATTGCCTGAACCGGGTCTGGTCGAGCCTCTGACGCGCGCCATGGCCGAGCGCGGCCGCGCCATGCCGGCCTATGTCTATATCCATCATCTGCAGGCGCTCCATCACGAAAGCCGCCGCATCGCGCGCTTCTTCGCGGATTACGATCTTTGGCTGACGCCGACGCTTGGCGCCCCGCCGCCGCCGATCGGCACTTTCGCGACGGATACCGACGATCCGGACGAATGGATGCAGCGCCTGCTCGGCTTCATCCCCTTCACCTGGCTGGCGAATGTCACCGGCCAGCCGGCAATGTCGGTTCCGCTTGGCCAGTCACGCGCGGGCCTTCCCATCGGCAGTCATTTCCTGGCGCGCTATGGCGAGGAGGACCTTCTCTTCCGTCTCGCCGCGCAACTTGAACGTGCCAGACCATGGCGGCGTATTGGAGCATGATCTTTTCGGAAAACCGGCATCTACTTTTCCGGATAATGCTTAGGCCGTTACGCGCCGCAGGGTGAGATTGATCCGGCCGCCTTTCGGCAGCAATGGCGAAGTCTTGGGATAGATGCGGTCGACGCCGTGGAAAGCGAGCCGGCTTTCACCGCCCAGAACGACAACATCGCCGCTCCGCAGCCTGAAGGAAACCGTCGGATCGCTCCGCTTTGTGCCGCCGACGCGGAAGAGGCAATCGTCGCCAAGCGAAACGGAGAGCACCGGCGCGGCGAATTCTTTTTCATCACGGTCCTGGTGCTGGCCCATCTTGGCCGTGTCCACATAGAAATTGACGAGGCAGGCCTGCGGCGGCAGCGGGAAATCGGCGAGATCGCGCCATAGAGCAAGCAATTGCTCCGGGATCGGCGGCCATGGCTTGCCGCTGATCGGATGGACGGCCTGATAGCGATAGCCGCCGTCGCGGTCCGTCACCCATCCGAGTTCGCCGCAATTGGTCATGCGCACGCTCATGGGCTTGCCCGATTTCGGCATTTGAGGCGTATAGAGCGGCGCTTCGGCGACGACGGCGCGGATGGAATCGACGAGCGCGCGCTGCACGGCGAGGTGGAGATAGCCGGGCAGGTAGCGCACGCCGTCGGGAAGGTTAGTCATCGTACTTTCCCTCTTTCGCATAAGGTGCTGGGCCTCGGGTTTATTCGCCCCCGACTTTGCCGCGCATTTTCTTGATGCCGGCGCGGCTTGCCTTTGCCTTGAGGCGCCTTTCGATAGAGCCTTTCGAGGGCCCGGTCTTTTTCCTCGGAGGCGGCGGCGGTTCGGCCGCCTTGCCGAGCAACGCTACGAGCCGCTGCCGCGCATCCTCGCGATTGCGTTCCTGCGTGCGGTATCGCCCCGCCTCGATGACGATGACGCCGTCCTTCGTCGCGCGCTGGCCGGCAAGCCTGATCGCGCGATGGCGGACATAATCCGTCAGCCCGCTCGCATGAAGGACGTCGAAACGAAGCTGCACCGCCGTCGCCACCTTGTTGACATTCTGCCCGCCGGGCCCCGAGGCGCGGATGAAGTTCTCCTGCAACTCGTCTTCGTCGACGAACAGCCCTGGCGCGATCGCGATTTTGCCGCCGCTCATTTCATCCATTCCCTTGGGCATTCCTTTAGGCGAGAGAACGATTTTTCCTGTCACTTCCCGTTCAATGCTGTATTGCACCAGATAATATTCAGCCCTGATGACGCCAATGCGCCGCGTCCGCAACCCGAAATCCGCCGTGGCGACCGTGGCACGCACACTCGGCTCAGGAATCCGCCGATGACGACACTGACGATCCGACGCCCCGACGACTGGCATGTTCATTTTCGCGACGGCGCGATCTTAAAAGCTGTTACGCCGCACACGTCGCGCGATTTCGCCCGCGCGATCGTCATGCCCAATCTGGTGCCGCCAGTCGTGACCGTCGCTGATGCCCGCGCCTATCGCGAACGTATCCTTGCGAGCGTGCCGGAAGGCCACGACTTCACGCCGCTGATGACGCTTTACCTGACCGAGGAAACCGACCCGAACGACGTCGAGGCGGGCTTCCGCACCGGCGAGGTGAGAGCGGTGAAGCTCTATCCCGCCGGCGCGACGACCAATTCGCAAAGCGGCGTGCGCGATATCGAAAGAGTCTATCCCGTGCTCGAACGTATGGCGTCCTGCGGCATGGTGCTCTGCGTCCATGGCGAGGTGACGGACCCGGCAATCGACATTTTCGACCGCGAGGCCGTCTTCATCGAACGGGTGCTGGAGCCGCTCAGGCGGCGCATCCCGGAACTGCGCATCGTCATGGAGCATGTGACGACCAGGGACGGCGTCGATTATGTTCGCGCCGCGAAGGAAAATCTCGCCGCGACGATCACGACGCATCATCTCATCATCAACCGCAACGCCATATTGGCCGGCGGCATCCGCCCGCATTATTATTGCCTGCCGGTCGCCAAGCGGGAGGAGCATCGCCTCGCCCTGCGGCAGGCGGCGACTTCGGGCGATCCGCACTTTTTCCT
>JBQCEL010000315.1:0-2432 GCA_051960255.1 Rhizobiaceae bacterium | reverse complement strand
AGCGGCGACAGCGCGATCACAAGCCCTAGCGGGATGGCCGTCACCAGGGTGAGGCCAAATCCCAGCAAGATCTCGGCGATGGTCGTTTTCGAGTTTTCCCACAACATCCCCGCGTCGGAAATGAGCAGCGCAAAGACGCTTCCCGGACCCGGAAGGAGATAAGAGGGGATAGAAAAATAACGTACGGCGCCGGCCCATATGAAAACAATGCCGACAAAGGTCACGGCGGGAATGAGGTTCCAGCCGATATTCATAAGCACGCGAATGAAATCCGACCGCGGAGCCGCCACCTGAGGGCCATCCGCGCTCGGCTGTTTCAAAAGATCATCAGATGGGGAGGCCGGACTGGCCGATACTTTCGAAGGCATGAGCCGGGATTATCTCCTCCGTCCAATCATTCAGAAGCGCGCGGTTCCGACAGCGAGATTGCTGAATGACAGTCAAGTTAGAACATTATTCCAACTTGGATTTGTGTTCAACCTCTTTTTGGGAACAATTCGATGTGATCGCCGGACGGCGCGAGGAATGACTCTGCCGGATTGGTTCTGGGGGACTTGCGTTTCTTACTGAGCCATTGGCGCAGCACCTGGAAATGGCCGTTCGCGAGATATTTAAAGGCTGATACCAAGCCTGTTCACCCAGCCAAGGCCGTCCTCGGTCGCGGAGCGCGGCTTGTATTCGCAGCCGATGAAGCCCGTATAGCCGATCTTTTCCAATTCCTCGAAGATGGCAGGATAGGAAATCTCGCCCTCGTCGGGCTCCGCGCGGCTCGGCACGGCGGCGATCTGGACGTGGCCGATGACATCCTTGTAGCGACGCAGCTTCGTGATCACGTCGCCCTCGGTGACACCGACATGATAGACGTCGAACATCAGCCGGATGGTATCGGAACCCAGTTCCTCGATGATCGAGACGGCTTCAGCCACCGTGGAATAGAAATAGTCCGGCTTGTCGCGCGGATTGAGGGGTTCGAGAAGAAGCGTCACGCCCTGTCCGGATGCCTTTTCGGCGGCCTCGGCCAGGTTGCGCAGGAATGTTTCGCGCGCCTTGGCGCGCTGATCCTGGGGCACGACACCCGCCATCGCATGAACGGCGTTTGCGCCGGAATTCCGGCAATAGGCGAGGGATTGGTCGATTGCCGCCTGAAAATCCGCCTCCCGCCCCACAAGCGCGCCGAGGCCAGACTCGCCGCGCGCCGCGTCGCCGACACCCGGGTTGATGCCGAGCAGTGTCAAGCGATGCTTTTCGCACGCCTTCCGAACCGTCTCGCCCGGCGTGTCATAGGGCCAATGAAGCTCGATGGCGCGAAAACCGGCCTCGGCGGCACGGTCTATGCGCTCCAGAAGCGGAAGGCCGGGCCAGAGAAAGCCCAGATTGGCGGAAAAGCGGAGCATGATTCACCTCAGCTTGAAAGAGGCATCCAGTTCGACAATCTGTTCGGCGGAAAGCCGGCGGACGTTCATCGAGCGTGTCAGGATGACGAGCCTTGCCGTCTCTTCGAGTTCCTCGGCGGCGAAGACGGCCGCTTCGAGCGAGGTTCCGGCGACGACTGGCCCGTGATTGGCGAGCAGCAGCGCTGCATGATTTGATGCGCGCTCGCGTATGACCGGCCCGACTTCCGCCGATCCTGGACGGGCATAAGAAAGCACCGGGACGCGCCCGACCCGCATCACGACGTAGGGCGTGATGGGCGGGATCGCATCGGCGGGATCGGTATCGGCCAGACAGGAAAGCGCCGTCGCGAAAGTCGAGTGGAGATGGACGACCGCGCGCGCGCTCGGACGCCCCTCATAGAAGCCGAGATGCAGGGGCAGTTCCTTCGTCGGCTTGTCGCCACCGATATGCTTGCCTTCGCTATCGAGCCGCGACAGACGCTCGGGATCGAGGAACCCTAGGCAGGAATTGGTCGGGGTCATCAGATAGCCGTCATCAAGCCTGACGGAGATGTTGCCGGAGGAACCGACGGTGAAGCCGCGCTCGAAGAGCGAGCGTCCCCATTTCACGATCGCGGCGCGGAGTTCCTGCTCGCTGCTCATGCCGCCCCCAAAATCCGAAGCGCCTTCTCGTAAAAGTCCTCCGCGCCGAAATTGCCGCTTTTGAGCGCCAGCCGCAGCGGCTTCGCCCCGGCGGCGGCCATTGCGGGAACGCCCGGGTCGATCTCAGGGCCGACCAGCATGTGCGGGATATCGAGCGCGGTGACGACGGCGCCGGAGGTCTCGCCTCCTCCGACCGCGAGCCGCACGACGCCTTCCTCCGCCAGGCGGACAGCGAGCCCGGAAAAGAAACGCTCGATGGCCCTTGCGGCTTCCTCCTGCCCATGCCGCTCCTGCACCGCCTTCACCCTCTTTGGCTCCGCGGTCGAATAGATGATCGGCGCTTCGTCGGAATGCTCGCGGAAGAACGCAAGGGCGGCATCCACTCTTATCCTGCCC
>JBQCEL010000314.1:0-3680 GCA_051960255.1 Rhizobiaceae bacterium | reverse complement strand
AGGTCGTAACCGCCTTCGAGCAGGCTGACAAGGCGGTTGGCCGCCGATCGAGACGCCTGTTCCATAAGCGTGGCCGTCGCCCAATCGAAATCATCCTCGACCAGGTTGAGTTCCGCCAGCGGGTCACGATAATGCGCGTCGAAGCCGGCGGAGACGATGATCAAATCGGGCCGGAAAGCATCAACAGCCGGCAGGACGCGGCTGGAAAAAGCCTCGCGAAAAGAATCGCTTCCACTCTCGGGCAGAAGTGGCGCGTTGACGATGTTTCCAACGCCCGTTTCGTCCTTGGCGCCAGTGCCCGGATAGAGCGGCATCTGGTGGGTAGAGCAATAGAGCACGCTCGGGTCCTGCCAGAAGATGTCCTGCGTGCCGTTGCCGTGGTGGACATCGAAATCGACGATCGCCACGCGCTCGGCGCCATGCGCCTTCTGCGCATGACGGGCGGCGATCGCGGCATTGTTGAAGAGACAAAAACCCATCGCCCGATCGCGTTCGGCATGGTGGCCCGGCGGACGAGCGGCTACGAAGACATTGGCGGCGGCGCCTGAAAAGACATCGTCGACAGCGGCATTCGCGGCTCCCACGGCGTAAAGCGCGGCTTCCCAGCTTTTCGGGCTGACCGATGTGTCGGCATCGAGGCGGCGGAGCCCTTCCTTCGGGATGGCGGCCTTTATGCCTTCGACGAACTCGCGGGGGTGGACCGCGAGGATGGCTTCCTCATCGCCCTTCGGCGCCAGCGCGCGGTCGAGCCGGGAGAAGCGTTCATCGTCCAGCACGCGCTCTATGGCGCGCAGCCGGTCGGGACGCTCGGGATGGCCCGCCGCCGTCAGATGATCTAGCCAAACTGGATGCGTATAAAGACGCGTCGTCATTGTTCCGATATAGGCGCAACAACCTATTCCGTCCATTCCAGGCGCATTCTGCGCCGGCTGGTGTCGCTTATGCCTTTTCGATTTTCTATTCGGGCGGTATAAGGTGGCGTCGCTGCCAGGTGCCCGCGCGAGCGGGAGAATCGGGAACGCGGTGAAAATCCGCGGCGTGCCCAACGCTGTAAGGGGGACCGGATCGGTAATGGCCACTGTCCGTCAGGACGGGAAGGCGCCGCATCCGGAACGATCCCAAGCCAGAAGACCGGCCCGGCAGACATGGTCCTCCGCAAGGCCGGGCGGAGCGGCTGTCATGGAATCGCAAGGGGAAAAGCGATGCCGGCAGAATCATTTGCGGCCGAGAAATCATCCTGTTCATTCGAAAGAGGGGCGCGCGAGGCCGTCTATTGGGCCATCCATACGCGCCGGGACGTGCGCAGCCATTTCATTCCGGCGGCAATGGACGATGCGGTTCTTGCGCGCCTCCTGGACGCCGCACACCATGCTCCTTCCGTCGGCTATATGCAGCCATGGAATTTCATCGTCATCCGCGATACCGCGCGGCGCGAAAAGGTGCGCGACCTGTTTCTGGCGGCACGGAGCGAAGAAGCCTCCGCCATGGCCGGGGATCGCCTGGCGCTCTATCGCAAGCTCAGGCTGGAGGGCATCTGCGAAAGCGCACTCAATCTCTGCATCACCTGCGACCGGACGCGCGCGAAGGATTCTCCGCTGGGGCGCTGGCACAATCCTGAAATGGACCTCTACAGCACAGTTTGCGCCGTGCAGAATTTCTGGCTCGCCGCCCGCGCCGAAGGCATAGGCGTCGGCTGGGTCAGCATTCTCGACAGCGCCGCGCTGAAAGAACTGCTCCGCATTCCGGAACATGTTGTTCCGATCGCCTATCTTTGTGTCGGCCCGGTCTCGGAATTCGCCATGAGGCCCGATCTCGAAACCAGGGGCTGGCGCCAGCGCCTCCCTCTTTCGGACCTCATCATGAGCGAGACATTCGGCGGCGAAGGCGAAGCGCCGTTGAAGGCGCTGACGGACAGGCCGATGGAGGACACTGCCTTGGGTTCCCTTAGGGAGGGCTATTCCCGTTCGAGGATGTCGGTCGAGACGATGTGAATGCCAAAGGCTTCCAGTCCGACATAGTGGCGTTCGCGCGAGGCGATCAGCCTGATCGAACTGATGCCAAGGTCCTTGAGGATTTGCGCGCCAAGACCGATCTCACGCCATTCCTTCTCACGCCGTTGCGCCTCCTCGTGCCTTTCCCGGTCCCCCTGGGCGGGCCGGCTGCGCGAACTGTGCGAGACTCCGACTGATCCCTCGCGCAAATAGACGATAACGCCCCTGCCCGCCTTGCCGAGCGATTTCATGATGTCGCGCAGCCGTTCCTCGCGCCCGAAGACGTCGGAAACGACATCTTCCTTGTGAAGGCGCACAGGCACATTCTCGCCGTCACGAATGTCGCCATAGACGATGGCAAGATGGTGCATGACGTCCCAAGGCAGGGTGTAGATAAAAGCCCTCGCCTTGCCGCCCGGCGTGTCCATATCAAAGCAATCGACACGCTCGATCAGCGTTTCCTGGCGTTGCCGATAAGCGATCAGGTCGGCGACCGAAACCTGCTTCAAGCCATGTTCCTCGGCAAAAGCCGTGAGCTGCGGTCCCTTCATGACCGTGCCGTCGTCGTTCACCAGTTCGCTGATGACGCCGACCTCCGGCAAGCCGGCGAGGCGGCAGAGATCGACCGCCGCTTCCGTGTGGCCGGACCGCATCAGCACGCCGCCCTCGCGCGCGACCAGCGGGAAGATATGTCCCGGACGGACGAAATCGCTTGGACCGATATTGCTGTTGGCCAGATTGCGCACCGTCAACGTGCGGTCGTCGGCGGAAATGCCCGTCGTCGTGCCGTGCTTGAAATCGACGCTGACGGTGAAGGCCGTCGCATGCGGCGCGTCGTTTTCGGCGACCATGGGCCCGAGATTCAGACGGTGCGCGTCCTGGCGCGTCATCGGCGCGCAGACGATACCGGATGTATGCCGAACGATGAACGCCATCTTCTCCGGCGTGCAGTGAACGGCGGCGACGATGAGATCGCCTTCGTTCTCGCGCCCGTCATCGTCCGTAACGATGACGATTTCGCCGCGCTCAAAGGCGCGGATCGCTTCGACGGTTTTTTTCTGGTCGTAGGACATGGCGTTCGCTTTGCTCGCAAGTCGACAGGGGAATAAGGCAATAAGGGAGTAGGGCAGAGAAAGCGCACTGGCAAAACATATTGCCCTACTGCCTTATTCCCTTACTCCCTATCTTCCCGTTTGCCCCCGATGCCTCAGGTAATGGTCCGCGATCGCGCAGGCCACCATCGCCTCACCGATCGGCACGGCGCGGATGCCGACGCAGGGGTCGTGCCGGCCCTTGGTTCTGATCTCGACATCGTTGCCGTCGACATCGATCGAGCGGCGCGGCGTCAGGATGGATGAAGTCGGCTTGACGGCGAAGCGCGCCACCACCGGCTGGCCGGTGGAAATGCCGCCCAGGATGCCACCGGCATGATTCGAGAGAAAGACCGGCTTTCCGTCATTGCCCATGCGCATTTCGTCGGCATTCTCCTCGCCGGTGATGCGCGCCGCCTCGAAGCCGTTACCGATCTCCACGCCCTTGACCGCGTTGATCGACATCAGGCCTGACGCGATGTCCTGGTCGAGCTTGCCATAGATCGGCGCGCCCAAGCCTGCGGGCACGCCATCGGCGATGATCTCGACCACCGCGCCGACCGAGGAGCCCGCCTTGCGGATTCCGTCCAGATAATCG
>JBQCEL010000313.1:0-2067 GCA_051960255.1 Rhizobiaceae bacterium | reverse complement strand
GCGCGGAAATAGCCGTTCGCCATGAAAGGCGCGGTGGCGCGCGCGGTGGAGGTGCCGATCAGAGCGATGTCGCCGCGGACGCGCAGATAGGGAAAGGCATGGCTGTCGGCGACGGGGCCGGCGCCGTCGCCTTCCATCCATGGGCCCCAGGCGCGGCAGGCCTTGTCGAGAGCGCCCGGCACATAGGCATCGTGGTTTCCCGGCACGAGCGAAACGTCATGCGGCGAGCCCAGCGTCTCCAGCCACAGCCGCGCCATCTCGATTTCCCGATCGAGCGCCAAATTGACCAGATCGCCGGTGACGGCGATGTGGTCGGGCGTTTCCGCCTTCACGTCGGCGACGATCTGGTCGATGATGGAGTCACGCATGTGCCGGCGGCGATTGCGCTGCCAGTTCACATAACCGGTAATGCGCTTTGAGGCCAGATCGCGATAATCGACATCCGGAAGCGGCCCAAGATGGATATCGGAGAGATGCGCGAGCCTGAACATTTCTACCTTTTAAGCCACAGAGCGCCTGCTTGCCAGCCATATGCAGCAGAAAGAGCGTGGAAAGCATGACCGGCGATCCGGACGACAGCCGGCAACTCAAGATGCTGCCGAAATGGCGAAGCAGGCTGTTCCACAGCTATTTCCTCCTTTCGCGACCGATGACCTTCGGCGTTCGCGGGATTGTCCATGATCCTAACGTGGAGAGCGTCTTTCTGATCCGTCACACCTACGTAGCCGGCTGGCATTTTCCAGGCGGAGGGGTCGAGCGCGGCGAAACGGCGGTCGAGGCGTTGCAGCGCGAATTGAAGGAGGAAGGGAATATCGAAATTTCTTCCGCGCCGGAATTGAAGTCGCTGCATTTCAACCGGCGCGCCAGTCCACGCGATCACGTCGCGCTCTATCTCGTCACCGGGTTTCGCCAAGTTTCACCTCATAAGCCCAATTTCGAGATCGCCGAAGCGGGTTTCTTCAAGCTCGACAATTTGCCGGAAGGAACGACGCCGGCGACGCTGAGGCGTCTCGATGAGGTGTTCGGCGGCAAACTTCCGTCCGACTATTGGTAAGGATCTATGCAGCCTTACTGAACCTCGTTCGATCGTGAGGCGCGTCGTAGTCGATTTCCGGCCCCTTCGGCACGATACGCGTGGGATTGATGGTCGGGTGGCTGCGATAATAATGCTGCTTAATGTGGTGCAGGTTCACCGTCTCCGCCACACCGGGTATCTGATAAAGATCGCGCAGATAATTGGAAAGATTGGGATAATCCGCAACCCGCCTCAGGTTACACTTGAAATGGCCGACATAGACGGGGTCGAAGCGCACAAGCGTGGTGAAGAGCCGCCAATCGGCTTCCGTCAACCTGTCGCCGACGAGATAGCGCTGGCGTGACAGCCTGTCCTCCATTTCGTCGAGCGCACCGAAAAGTTCGTCGAACGCTTCCTCATAGGCCTCCTGTGTCGTGGCGAAGCCGGCGCGATAGACGCCGTTGTTGATCGCCGGATAGACGAACGCATTGATGCGGTCGATCTCGGCGCGGAATTGTGCCGGATAGAAGTCGGCGGAAGCGTCTCCCCACGCATCGAATGCCGAATTCAGCATGCGGATGATCTCGGACGATTCATTGTTGACGATGGTTTCCCCCTGCTTGTCCCAGAGCACAGGCACCGTGACGCGGCCGGTATAATGCGGATCGGCGCGGGTATAGATCTGATACAGGAATTCCGATCCGTAGAGCGCGTCGCCCGTGGCGCCGTCCTCCTTCAGGAAGGTCCAGCCGTTCTCGCCCATGAAGGGATGGACAACGGAAACGGAAATGATGTCGTCCAGCTTCTTCAACTTGCGGAAGATGAGCGTGCGATGCGCCCAGGGACAGGCGAGCGAGACATAGAGATGGTAACGTCCGGGCTCCGCCTTGAAGCCGCGGTTGCGGCCGGGGACGGGCTTGCCGTCGGCCGTGACGACATCGCGCCATGGCGCCTCGGCGCGCTGGAAGCGTCCGCCCGAGGATTTGGTGTCGTACCATTGGTCTTTCCAGACGCCGTCAACAAGCAGGCCCATCTTTCCGTCCTTCGCGTAA
>JBQCEL010000312.1:0-5711 GCA_051960255.1 Rhizobiaceae bacterium | reverse complement strand
CGGGCGCAACACGGTCGGCGATGCGATCCGCACAACGGAACTGTTCATTAAAGTGGGGTTGTTCGCGCACCAAGCTGCAATACGCCCGCAGTGTTTGATGCACGGCACGATACCCAGGGCGCGTGACATTCCTGTTCCTTAGGTTGGGAAGCCCTCTTGATCGTAGCGGCCGGTCTTACCGTTCCGACAATTTGATACGTACACGCGCGGAGCAGACCATCATGATCTTGGTGATCGCCGCGCCGCGTCGGGCGATCAGGCGAACCGTCTGGCGAACGCGACGCAAAGGACGACGATGCCTGTCGCCGCGATCATCTTCCAAAGGATCGGTTCGCCCAGAAGCAGGCCGGCAAGAGCAAGGCCGAGGAAGGGCTGAAGGAGTTGCAATTGGCCGACGCTGGCGGTGCCGCCGAGGGCGAGACCCCGATACCAGAAAACGAACCCGACCAGCATGCTGAAGACGGAGACATAGCCGAGCCCGATCCAGGAAGGCGCAGTGATAGCGGCCCAGGACGCCGGAAGCGCAGCAAACGCCATCGTCGCCATGAGCGGAAACGCCAGAACGAGCGCCCAGGAAATTACCTGCCAGCCGCCGAGGCGGCGCGAGAGCTTTGCGCCTTCGGCGTAGCCCAGTCCGCACAGCACGATCGCGGCAGTCATGAGGAGGTCGCCCGAAAGCGACGCCTTGCCGCCGTTCGAGAGGGCGAAGCCGGCAACCGTCATACTGCCGAGAATCGAGAACAGCCAGAAGAGCGGCTTTGGCCTTTCGCCGCCGCGCAGAACGGCAAAGGCGGCCGTAGCGAGCGGCAGAAGCCCGACAAAGACGATCGAATGAGCGGCCGTGATATGCTGCAATGCCAATGCCGTCAGCATCGGAAAGCCGATCACCACACCCAACGCGACAACCGCAAGCGAGCCGAGATCGCGGCTCCTGGGCCTCGACTGACGTCCGAGCCATAACAGCAGCGCGCCCAGCAGCGCCGCGATGACCGCCCTCGCCGAGGTGAGGAACAAGGGCGAGAAGCCGGCGACCGCTACCCGCGTCGCCGGCAGCGAACCGCTGAAAATGACCACCCCGAGGAGACCACTGCCCAATCCGCTTCTTTTATCGTCCATGCCACCTCGCTTTCGGGGCGCCATACTGAACCGATTGCCACTGGTAGAAACAGCGACAGTTACATACAATTTCCGCAAACTGTATTGTTATGGAGAGCCATACACTTTGGACGAACAAGTAGCGAAAACAGGACGTGGCGGGACACGGACAATGGAGCTGATGGATGCGATCCGGGCCAAGGTGGCAAGCCGCGCCTTGGCTGCCGGCGACCGGCTGCCCTCGGTTCGCAGTTTCGCCGCGACAATGGGTGTTTCGCCTTCGACAGTGGTGGAGGCTTATGACCGCCTGGCCGCGCAAGGCCTGATCCGCGCCCGGCGCGGTTCGGGTTTCTACGTTTCCGCTTCTGCAATCCCGCCCCTTGCACTGGCCCAAACGACATCACGCCTGGACCGCGAAGTCGATCCCTTCTGGGTTTCCCGTCAATCGCTCGACGCCGAGTCCGCGGCCTCGAAGCCCGGCTGTGGCTGGCTCCCGGCGGATTGGATGCCGAACGCCGCGCTCAGAAAGTCCTTCCGTGCCCTCGCTCGAGCCGATGACAATCTGCTCGCCGACTATGGCGGTACGCGCGGCTCACTTACGCTGCGCCGGCTTTTGCTCGGCCGGTTCGCCGAGGACGGCATCGAGGCTTCGGTCGACCAGGTGCTGCTAACGGCCTCGGGCACACAGGCCGTCGATCTGATCTGTCGTTTTCTTCTGCGTCCAGGCGATAAGGTGCTGATCGACGATCCGTGCTATTTCAATTTCCGCGCACTGCTCAGGGCGCATCAGGCGATCGTCATCGGGGTGCCGTATACGCCCACGGGACCGGATCTCATTCGCTTTGAGGAAATTCTCGTCGAGCAGCGACCGCGCCTCTACATAACGAATTCCGCTCTTCATAATCCGACAGGGGCGACGCTTTCGCTTCAGACGGCGCACAAGCTGCTGGCCATGGCGGCCGCGCTTGATTTGACGATCGTCGAGGACGATATCTTCGCGGATTTTGAACCGGAGCCATCGCCGCGTCTCGCCGCGCTCGACGGCCTTGACCGGGTCATTCGCGTCGGCAGTTTTTCGAAGACGCTTTCCGCCTCGATCCGATGCGGCTATATTGCCGGCCGCCTCGACTGGATAGAGGATCTGGTCGATCTTCAGGTCGCGACCAGTTTCGGCGGCCCCAGCCCGGCGGCCGCGCAAATGATTGCCGATCTGCTCTCCGGCGGCTTCTACCGAAAGCATGTGGAAGAGCTGCGGCGGAAACTTGCGCGCGCGCGCCGCGAAACGGCGGGAAAGCTCGAAGCGCTAGGAATCACTCCGTGGCTGATGCCGCGCGGCGGCTTTTATCTGTGGTGCCGCCTGCCCGAAGGAAAGGATTCGGCATCCCTGGCCAGAGCCGCGCTCGCCGAAGGGGTGGTGCTCGCACCCGGGAACGTCTTCAGCCCGTCGCAAACGGCTTCTTCCTTTCTTCGCTTCAACGTGGCCCAATGCGGCGATAGCCGCATTTGGGAGGTGATGCGCCGCGCTATGGCGGCGCGGGACGACATTGTAGGCCGGCCTTAGATGTCTTCCCGAAGCAATTGAGCTTGGGCGGGATCGAAAAGTATGGCTCTCCTCGATGAAACATGGTGGCGCGAGCGGCCTTGAGCCGCTACTTTCCCGCGGCTCCGCCATCCTCTTCGAGTAATATTCTCGGAACCCGGGCGCGGCGGAGGAGCGAAAGGGAAACGCAGATCATGTCCCGCACCTATCTCGGCATCGACGTCGGCACCGGAAGCGCGAGGGCAGGGCTCTTCGATGCGGCCGGCAAAATGCTCGCCACCGAAAAGGCGGACATCATGCTCTGGCGCGAGACAGGGGATGTGGTCGAACAATCGAGCGAAGACATCTGGCAGGCTGTCTGCCGCAGCGTGCGGGGAGCGGTCGGAAAGGCCGGCGTTGCCCCCGAAACGGTTGCAGGAATCGGTTTTGACGCGACCTGCTCTCTGGTCGTCCTTGGAGAAGGCGGCAACTCCTTGCCCGTCGGGCCCTCGGGAGATTCATCGCGCAACATCATTGTGTGGATGGACCATAGGGCGACGGATCAGGCGCGGCGGATCAACAGTACGGGAGCGAAGGTGCTGGACTATGTCGGCGGCGTGATCTCGCCGGAGATGGAAACGCCGAAGCTCCTATGGCTCGCGGAGAACATGCCGCGCACCTTCAATGAGGCCTGGCAGTTCATGGACCTGACGGACTTCCTGACCTGGCGCGCGACGGGCAGCCTCGCCCGTTCGATCTGCACCGTAACCTGCAAGTGGACTTACCTGGCGCATGAGCATCGCTGGGACGCCGATTATTTCCGCTCGATCGGCCTCGGCGCGCTGGCGGACGAGCGATTCCGCCGGATCGGCGCCAACGCCATCGTGCCGGGAGGCACGGCGCTGGCCGGAGGCCTGACAGCCGAAGGGGCGGCGGATCTCGGCCTCGCCGCCGGCACGCCCGTTGCGGCAGGCCTGATCGACGCGCATGCCGGCGGCGTCGGCACGGTCGGCGCGCGCGGCGCAGCGGGCACGGTCGAGAGCCGCATGGCCTATGTGTTCGGCACCTCCGCCTGCACACTGACCACCACGAGGGAACCGGCCTTCGTCCCCGGCGTCTGGGGGCCCTACCACTCCGCGATGGTGCCGGGGCTGTGGCTGAACGAAGGCGGGCAATCCGCCGCCGGCGCGGCGATAGACCACCTCGTGCAGATGCACCCGCACGCGCCAGAGGCGAGGCATGCGGCGCGTGAGCGGGGCCAGGCGCTCGCCAGTTGGCTAGCTGCCGAAGCGGAGGAGCGCGGCGGCGCCGCACGAATCCCTGATCTGGTCGGCGGGGTGCATGTGGTGCCCGAATTCCTCGGCAATCGGGCGCCTTTCGCCGACCCCGACGCCCGCGCGCTGATCGCCGGACTCAGCACCGAAACGGGCGTCGAAAGCCTCGTTGCACTTTATCTGGCGGGCCTCTGCGGTCTTGCCTATGGAGCGCGCCAGATCGTCCGCGCTCAGCAAGAAAAGGGCATCGCGATCGACACGATGGTGGTCAGCGGCGGCGCGGCGCAGAGCCCGCTGGTGCGCCAGGCGCTGGCCGACGGGACGGGGCTTACGGTTGCGGCCTCATCCTCTCCGGAACCGGTGCTTCTCGGCTCCGCCATGCTCGGCTCGGTCGCTTCGGGAGACCATGCCGATCTCGGGCAGGCGATGGAGGCGATGTCGGCGCTCGGCGAAATCCATCACCCGCAAGCCGGCCTCGCCGGCTGGCATGACCGGCGCTTTGCCGCCTTTGAGGCTCTGCAGAAAGTGGGACGATCGATAAGGCGAGCGTCGTAATGCGCAAAGCTGCAAGACCAGATGCTCAGCGAAAAATACAGAGGCCGTTTCGCGAGACTATGGCAGGCTTTAAACCAGCGGAAGATGGCTACGCATTTCGTTCAATTTTCCCTCAAATCGTGAGAGTAAGGCGAGATTTTTCCATTCATAGGGATCGCTCGAATGGTCATAGAGTTCTTCAGAGCCATCACAATAACGCGTGTAGCGCCAATGATCTCTGCGGAGCGAGTGGTTGCCCGGAAGCCATGTACTTACTGCGCCCCTGCTAGCTCTCCGTTCGCCGTGCATGCTAGGCAAAAGCGATTGCCCGTCTACCCCTTCCCCCTGTGCCAATTCACATAGGTCGAAAAGCGTGGGAAAGATATCGATTAGAGAAACCGGCTCATCTACTCGGGCCACAACCTCCATGCCTTTGGGAGGAACAATTATAAGCGGCACCCGTGTTGCTTCCTCCCAAAGAACAAATTTTCGCCAATGGAGCTTTTCGCCGAGATGGAAGCCGTTATCACCCCATAAAACGACAATCGTGTTGTCGAAGACGGGGGAACGATCGAGCGCCTGGACAATTTGAGCAATGAGAGAATCGCAATAGGAAATAGAGGCTAAGTAGCCTTGGACCCCATTGCGCCATTGCCCGTGTGCGGTCACCGTCGCATGATCGGGAGGTGACTCCGCCCACGATCGGGCAATTTCAGGCACGTCTTCCAGGTCTTCTTTCTTGACAAACGGGAGCGACACCTCCTCAAGCGGATAGAGATCAAAGAAGCGCTGCGGCGCGTACCACGGCAAATGCGGCTTGTAGAGCCCTGCAGCGCAGAAGAAAGGCTGGCTCGGAGGTGTTCGCAGAAGATCGCTGACGACACGGCAGGTCACTGAATCGGGCGTCTCGTCTTCGCGGTCTGCTGGGAGTACGCCCCAATCGAAATGATGATTCCAAGGGCTTACCTCGCCGAAGCGGGTGAAATCGAACATATGATTGAGCGGACGTTCGGGGGGCATCGGCTCACTAGGAATCGTATGAAAGTCTTCCCAAAGAAAGGATCTGTTCTCGATCTCGATCCATTTGGCGTGATCAGCGCCCGTCCGACCAGCTTCAGCATAGTCGAAGTGACCGTGGAAAACCTTACCCGCGCCCATGCGATAGTATCCGACGTCCCCGAGCACCTCGATGAAGGTTCTACGGCGCTGGGGATTCTCCCAGAAGTTCTCGTTCTGGAATATTCCTGTGGTAGAGGGAAGGCAGCCAGTGAAGACCCCCATTCGGCTCG
>JBQCEL010000311.1:0-17007 GCA_051960255.1 Rhizobiaceae bacterium | reverse complement strand
ACAGCACTCGTCACCGGCGGAACGCGCGGAATTGGAGCGGCCATCGCACTGGCGCTGAAGAAAGCCGGCTACAAAGTCGTGGCAAACTATGCCGGCAATGAGGACGCCGCCCGGAAATTCCGCGAGGAGACAGGGATTGCCGTCTCCAAATGGTCTGTGGCTGACTACGACGCCTGCGCCGGAGGGATAGCTGCGATCGAAACCGAGTTCGGGCCGGTCGACATCCTCATTAATAATGCGGGAATCACCCGCGACGCCATGTTCCACAAGATGACGCGGGAACAATGGCACGAGGTGATCGGCACCAATCTGACCGGGCTCTTCAACATGACGCATTGCGTCTGGAGCGGCATGCGCGACCGCAAATTCGGCCGCGTCATCAACATCTCCTCAATCAACGGGCAGAAGGGCCAGATGGGACAGGCGAACTATTCCGCCTCCAAGGCAGGAGACATCGGCTTTACCAAGGCGCTCGCTCAGGAAGGCGCGCGCGCCGGCATTACCGTCAACGCGATCTGTCCCGGCTATATCGCCACCGACATGGTGAGGGCCGTCCCCGAGAAAGTACGCGAGAGCATCATCGCCCAGATACCGGTCGGGCGGCTCGGCGAAGCGGAGGAGATCGGGCGCTGCGCCGTCTTCCTGGCGTCCGACGAAGCCGGTTTCATCACCGGCTCGACCCTGACCGCCAATGGCGGTCAATACATCATCTAACAAGCGCGCGGTTGTGCCGTTTTGATGCGAAATGGTTAACGTCGCCTCCCCTCAACGCTGGGCCATCTGTGTGAAAGCTGTGGAATCGCTGTGGATAATCGGTGCATGGCCGGTGGAAGACACAAGATGTAGCGGAGAACAAACAGCGAAAATGGAGCGATCAGCGATTCGTCGCTCCTTTGTTCCGCCTCTGATCCAAACCTTACCGGATCTCTCGGGCGAAAACCTGTTGTCGTTCACGTCTTTTCAAGAATTCCTAATGGAATCCGAAGCTTGCCGCTCGGACTTAAGGAACTGAAAAGGTTTCACTCGTTGGACGTTAACCTTTTGATGGATTCCAGGCGGAACTCTTGGGAAGGGATTCAGCATCTGGTGAAGAGTCGCAGAACGACACCAACATGTAGTCGGGAACAAAGCCCGAATCGACAGGAGTCAGTGATTCGTCGCCGATTCGTTCCAGACTCGTTCCGAGTCTTAACATCGCGCTCAATTCGGGTTTTGCGCGCCGCCATAATTCCTATATGTGTCGCATCCGCCCGCGCCTCGCGGCGCGCCGTCTCGTTCACCGCGATCCCGGCCTGAAGGCCAAGTTTCGATTGATGAATCTCCACGCTTCACCCAGCCCGCCGTCCGTGCTTTCCGGTCGCGATGTCACCGCGATCCTGGGTCCGACCAACACCGGCAAGACTCATTTAGCGATCGAGCGCATGGTCGCGCATGAAAGCGGCTTGATCGGGCTGCCGCTCAGGCTGCTGGCCCGCGAGGTCTATGGCCGCATTGCCGAAAAGGTAGGTACGGCGCAGGTGGCGCTCTATACGGGCGAGGAGAAGATCGTTCCGCCCGGCGCGCGCTTCTCGGTCTGCACCGTCGAGGCCATGCCGCGCGAAACGAATGCCGCGTTCGTGGCGATCGACGAAGTGCAACTCGCCGGCGACCTCGAGCGCGGTCACGTCTTCACGGACCGCATCCTCAATCTGAGGGGACGGCAAGAGACGCTCCTTCTCGGCGCCGACACGATGCGCGGCATCCTTGAAAAGCTTCTCAAGGGGATTTCCGTCATCACAAGGCCGCGCATGTCGCACCTCGCCTATGCCGGCCAGAAGAAGATCACGCGCTTGCCGCGGCGCTCGGCCATCGTCGCCTTTTCGGCGGACGAGGTCTACGCCATCGGCGAACTGATCCGCCGCCAGCGCGGCGGCGTCGCTGTCGTCATGGGCGCGCTTTCGCCGCGCACCCGCAACGCCCAGGTGGCGCTCTACCAGTCAGGCGATGTCGATTATCTCGTTGCGACGGATGCGATCGGCATGGGCCTCAATCTCGACGTCGACCACGTCGCCTTCGCGCAGGACAGGAAATTCGACGGCTTCCAATATCGAAACCTGACCGCCGCGGAACTCGGCCAGATCGCCGGACGCGCCGGACGCCATCTGCGCGACGGCACCTTCGGCGTGACGGGCCGGGTCGATCCGCTTGCCGACGACCTTGTCGAACGGATCGAGGGCCACGACTTCGAACCGGTCAAGGTGCTGCAATGGCGCAACGCCATGTTAGACTTCTCCAGCCTCGACGCGCTGAAGCGGTCGCTCGACGCCGCGCCGCAGGCGGAGGGGCTGACCCGGGCCTTGCCGGCGGACGACCAGCGCGCACTCGACCGTCTCTCGCGCGAGCCCGACATCCGCGACATCGCCGCCTCGCGCGAGCGGGTCGCGCTTCTGTGGGACGCCTGCGCCCTTCCCGACTATCGCAAGATCGCTCCGGCGCAGCATTCCGATCTCGTCGGCTCGATCTATCTCGATCTGGTGCGCCGCGGTCATGTCGACGAGGATTACATCGCCGAGCAGGTCGCGCGCGCCTCGTCGACGGAAGGCGACATCGACACGCTCTCCGCCCGCATCGCGCAGATTCGAACATGGACATTCGTCTCCAACCGGCCCGGATGGCTTGCCGATCCGACACACTGGCAGGAAAAAACGCGCGAGACCGAGGATCGCCTCTCCGATGCGCTGCATGAGCGATTGACGAAACGCTTCGTAGACCGCAGGACATCCGTTCTCATGAAGCGCCTGAGAGAAAACAGTATGCCCGAAGCCGAAATCAGCCCGTCCGGCGAAGTCCTCGTTGAGGGACATCATGTCGGAGAATTGCAGGGGTTCCGTTTCACTGCCGACCAGTCCGCCGAGGGCGAGGACGCAAAGGCTGTGCGGTCGGCGGCGCAAAAGGCGTTGGCCGCCGAATTCGATGCGCGCGCGGAGCGTTTCGCAAGCGCGGCAAACGGCGACTTCGCGCTTGCCTCGGACGGTACGCTGCGCTGGATCGGTTCGCCTGTCGCTACGCTCGTCTCCGGAGACGACCCGCTGAAGCCGCGCGTCATCCTGCTCGCGGACGAACTGCTGACCGGTCCTTCGCGCGACAAGGTACAGGCGCGCGCTGACCGTTTCGTCAATTTCCAGATCGAAACGCTGTTGAAGCCGCTTGTGGATCTCAAAGACGCCGAGCAGCTTTCGGGCATGGCGCGCGGGATCGCCTTCCGGCTGGTCGAGAATTTCGGCCTCGTCAACCGCCGCGACGTGGCATCGGACGTGAAGGCGCTCGATCAGGAAGCGCGCGGCGCGCTCAGGCGTCTCGGCGTCCGCTTCGGCGCCTACCACATTTTCGTTCCTGCCCTGATCAAGCCAGCGCCGGCGGGCCTTCTCACGCTTTTGTGGGCGCTCGGGCACGACGGCAAGGAGAAGGCAGGCTTTGGCGACGTGGTCCACGCGCTCGCCGCCGGTCGCACCTCCCTGGTGCGCGACCCGGCCTTCGATCCCGCCTTCTACAGGCTCGCCGGTTTCCGCCTGCTCGGGCGTCGCGCGGTGCGCGTCGATATCCTCGAGCGGCTGGCCGATATCATCCGCCCGGCGCTTGCCTGGAAGCCCGATGGCGCCGTCCGTCCGACTGCGGCTTTCGACGGCAACGCATTCCTGGTCACGCCCGCCATGATGTCGATCCTCGGCGCCAAGGCCGAGGATATGGAGGAGATTTTGAAGGGCCTCGGCTATCGCGCCGAAATCAAGCCGGCGGCGGAAATTGAAGAGCGGATCGACGCCGTCGATGCCGCCTACGCGGAAGCCGAGGCGAAGAAGACGGAAGAAAAGCGCCGTGAGGCAGCGGCGGCGGAAACTGGCGTCGGCGAACAGATGGCGGCAGCCGGCGCAGCCGCCGAAACGGCCGAGAGCGAGCCGGCCGCCGGCGAATCCGGTCAGCAGGAGCAAAGTCCAGCGACCCCCGCCGATACGGTAACAGCGCCGGAGGTAGCGGAGGAGATTTCCGCCGTGGATCCCGTCGAGTCAGATCAAGACATGCCTGCTTCGGAAAGCGAACTCGCCAACGGCGACCCGGACGAAGAAGCCGCGCCGGTGGTCGCCGAAGGGACTCAGGCGGACGCGGCGTCCCCGCGGGAAGGAATCGAGGAAGCGCCTCGACCGTCGCAGGAACCAGATGACGGAGGTTCCGACGAGGCTCCCGCCGAGGCGGAACAGCCGGCCGAAGCACGAACGATCATGCTCTGGCGCCCAGGTCGCCACGAAGCGCGGCCCAGGCCGCAGCATTTTCGCAAGGGGCGGAATGGCTCCGGGGCGGAAGGCGCGTCGCAGGCCGGCAATCGCTCCGGAGGCAAGGAGCGGTTTGACCGGCGGTTTTCCGGCAGCGGCAAGGGCAAGCCGAACGACCGCCATGATGGGCGTCACGACCGCAACGACCATACAAAAGGCGCCGCCGCGAAGAACAACCATGGTTTTAGCGGCCGGCGCCGGGAAGAAAAGCCGAAGGCCTTCGATCCGGACTCTCCCTTTGCCAAGCTTGCGGCGCTCCGCGAGCAGTTGAAGAAATAGAGATGACGCGGAAAAGCGGACCCCGGCTTTCCGAAAAAAAGTGTTCCAGGTGAACCGCCCTTGAGCGAGCGTTCCGGCGACCGGCAGCGCATCGACAAATGGCTTTTCTTCGCGCGCGTCGTGAAGTCGCGTACCCTCGCGGCGAAGCTGGCCGTCTCAGGCCGTGTCCGTGTCAACCGGGAGAAGATCGCGCAGGCGTCCCATCCGGTGAAGCCCGGCGATGTGCTGACCATCGCGCTCGATCGCCGGATTCTCGTCTACAGGATCATCTCTCCCGGCACGCGGCGGGGTCCTGCCGAAGAAGCGCGCCGCCTTTACGAGGATCTCACCTCTTCTGACCCTCCGGGCCTCTCCGCCCCGCTATCCGGATGATCGGAGCGACGGGAACAGCTGTTCCCCGCAGTTGCGTGAGAGACCATATGCTGGCCCTCCGGGCCGCCTGAGCAGCACCTTGCATGTCTCAGGCAAAGAGTCTACGTCACCCATATATCAGCTTTGGAAGTCAAGCATGACGTACGTCGTCACCGATAATTGCATAAAATGCAAATATATGGACTGCGTGGAAGTCTGTCCGGTCGATTGCTTCTACGAGGGCGACAACATGCTCGTCATCCATCCCGACGAATGTATCGACTGCGGCGTGTGCGAGCCTGAATGCCCGGCAGAGGCGATCAAGCCCGATACCGAACCCGGCCTGGATCAATGGCTGCAGGTCAATGCGGAATATGCGGTCAAATGGCCGAATATCACCGTCAAGAGGGAACCGCCCGAAGACGCCAAGGAATTCGACGGCGTGACGGGAAAGTTCGAGAAATACTTTTCACCGGAGGCGGGAGAGGGAGACTAATCGTTTCGGAGGGGGCATTCGTGGATCGCCTAACAGCCCGAAATCGACCATTGTCGTGGTCGGCGCCCCCCGTTGCGGTTCGACATTCCTGTGCATCGAGACGGATGACATTTTGTCACGGGTCGCCAAGGCTCGCGGAATGACGGCTGTGCAACGAGACGAATGAGGATGGCGGGAGCGTTTCCTGGTGAAACGCGCGGGGCGGGAGAATATAACTTCCCGTTTCTGGCGAAGCCGAGGCCGAAACTGTTCAAGCAGGTCTTCGGCATCGGTTGGATATTTGAGCGAGCGGCCGGAGGCGCCTTATCCAGGACGGGAATTCTTCCTCACTCTTCGCGAATGCGGCAAATTCTTGATTCTTGCCGGTTTTTATGTTACATAAATGCCAGAGTCGGGTGTTGCCGACGCTACGTGTCATCCAAAGGCGCAATTGCGTTCCACCATTGAAAGGCAAATCCAGATCAAAGTCCGAGGCGACTTGGGCCCGGTATTTGGCTTTGCCTTGCAGCCACTGGCTTGATGGGAATGAAAACCTCGGATGAGGCGGGAACAGGTCGTGTGTATTGTTCCTTAGATCGGTCATCATGATCGAGGCGACGCAAGCTGCTCGACGACAACAGACGCGGAACGTCCTTGACGTCGCCCGCGGCGCCAGAAGCCGGCAAAGCTGCCGGAAACAAAACAGGAGTTGAAGGCGTATGGTGAACCAGCAGAAAAAGTCGGCACAGCGTCACGGTTTCAAGACCGGCGAGTTCATCGTTTACCCGGCGCATGGCGTTGGTCAAATCAACGCGATCGAGGAACAGGAGGTTGCGGGGCACAACCTGGAACTGTTCGTCATCGACTTCCAGAAAGACAAGATGCGTCTCAAGGTTCCCGTCGCCAAGGCGACCGCCATCGGCATGCGCAAGCTCTCCGAGACCGATTATGTCGATCGCGCGCTCAAGGTCGTGCAGGGACGCGCGCGCATCAAGCGGACCATGTGGTCCCGCCGGGCGCAGGAATATGACGCCAAGATCAATTCCGGCGATCTGATTTCGATTTCGGAGGTCGTACGCGACCTTTACCGGGCCGACAACCAGCCTGAGCAATCCTATTCGGAGCGGCAGCTCTATGAGGCTGCTCTCGACCGCATGGCGCGGGAGATCGCCGCGGTGAACCGCATGTCGGAGACCGAGGCGGTCCGGCTGATCGAGACGAACCTCAACAAGGGACCGCGCCGCGCCGCCAAGGCGGACAATGAGGAAACCGAGCAGGAAGAAGCGGCCTGATCCTGCTTTCGCTAGCGCTGGAGCACGATCCGGGAAGCGGGTGTCCCCGCCTTCGGAAAAGAACATAATATGAGCATGATGCGGTCGACCCGATCGCATCGCGATAAGACCCGGCCTCCAGAGCCGGGTTTCTTTTTGAGGGCGACTGCTCGATCGGCCGCCAGGCCGGCCTCGTTCGAAGCGCTGCTCGAATCGCCCGATCAGCCTACGCTGTTCGGCGGAATTCCCGCCTCATCCTTCACCTTTCTGTCATGGAACAACAGGGCAGCCACTGCGTTTCGTCCAATCGGTTCGCTGCTCTCCGGCTAGCGGACCTCCCATAGAAGAGCACGCATTCCGCGCCACACATCGTTCGGGACAGGAGCGGTCCTGATGGACCCGTCAGGAGCAGTTTGATGAGCGACGATTCCGCCAGAAGGACTATGATCAGGGCGGCGATGAAGGCCCCGTACCTCGAACGCGACGAGGAGCATGAGCTCGCCCTCAGATGGAAGGAAAACCGGGACCAGCAGGCGCTTCACAAGATGGCGACGGCGCATATGAGGCTGGTCATCGCGATGGCGGCGAAGTTCCGGTATTTCGGCCTCTCGATGAGCGATCTCATCCAGGAAGGGCACGTCGGTCTGCTTGAAGCGGCGGCGCGGTTCGAGCCTGAACGCGATGTGCGCTTCTCCACCTATGCGACATGGTGGATTCGTGCCTCCATGCAGGATTATATCCTGCGCAACTGGTCGATCGTCAGGGGCGGCACGAGTTCCGCCCAAAAGGCGCTCTTCTTCAATCTGAGGCGGCTGCGCGCCCGCCTGGCGCAGGGCGACGCCCCGTCCAGCACGACCGTATACCGCGAGATTTCCCAGGCGCTGGGCGTTTCCGAGGCCGATGTCGCCATGATGGATTCGAGGCTGTCGGGATCGGATACCTCGCTCAATGCGCCGCTCGGTGACGACGGCTCGGGGAACGACAGGATGGATTTCCTCATCTCCGACGAGCCTCTGCCGGACGAAGTGGCCGGCGAAGCGATCGATATCGAGCGCCGGACCGGCTGGCTGAATACCGCGCTCGGCGTTCTCAACGAGCGCGAACTGCGCATCATCAGGGAAAGGCGGTTGCGCGACGAAGGCGCCACGCTGGAGGCGCTGGGCGAAAGGCTCGGCATATCCAAAGAGCGGGTCCGTCAGATAGAGAACAGGGCGATCGAGAAATTGCGCTCGGCCCTCATTCGCGAAAACCCGGAACTCGCCGCCTTGTAGGCCGCTATTTCTCCGTCACGATCTTTACCTTGTCGCCCGCGGAAACGGTCGAGCCCGGCCCGAGCGCATTGAGCACGCGGAAGAGGTCGAGCTTGCGATCGACGCCGTGCATCATCGCGGCCATCGTGCCGACCGTTTCACCGGGCTTGACCGTGACGATCCGGATCACGAGCGGCTTGAGCGAATCCTTCTCTGCCGGAGTGAGCATCCTGAAACTGTCGCGGACGGCCTGCGCGGTGGGTTCCAACTGGTTGCTCGCAAGCGGCGCCGCCGTCAAAAGCCTGTAGACCTGATCGCCCGAGCGGATCACCGTCACATCGAACTGCCAGCTCCCCGCCTTCGCCCGGCCGATTGCGGCTTCCTGCCCTCCGACGGTCGCGGCGCGGACGCTCGACTTGTCGAGCCCGGAGACCCAGCCGCTTTTCATGTAGTCGACGAGGGACGTCTTGCGGTCGAGCGAAAGACCGTCGAAGCGCACCGCAAGCTCGCCGGGCCCGGTAGCGGTCACAGCCGCAGCCGTATTGTCGATGACGAAGCCCTGGGGGACGGTGAAAGCGATGCCGAGGCCCGGATGCAGGAAGGTCCGGCCACGGACGTATCCTTCTTCCGGCTTGTCGCCGAACAGCATGCCATCGATGCCCTTGAGAAAGGCGTCGCGATCGCGGGTGCCTACCCCGGGAGCTCCGAAAACCGCGGCGTGCTGCTCCGCAAGGGCGACGCGCTGCGGCGTGCTCGGATGTGTCGCCAGAAAATCGAGGCTGGTGTCGGTCGCGCCCGAGACATTGCGGAAATCGGCATAGGCTTGCATGCTCTTGAGGAAGCGAGCGGCGGCATAGGGATCGAATCCCGCTTTGCCGATCGACTGGATGCCAATCGCGTCGGCCTGCAATTCCTGATCGCGCGAGAATTGCGCCAGCCTGAGCTTGCCGCGGATAAGGGCGGCCTTCGCTTCGGGGCTGCCGCCCAGAACGGTGTTGACCACCTTGGAGGCAAGCAATTCCTCCTGCTCCCTCTGCTGCCTCAAAAGCCCGTGATTGGCGGTTATATGGCCCATTTCATGCGCGATCACCGCCGCAAGCTCGGCGGAATCATTGGCCAAAGCCAAAAGACCGCGCGTCACATAGACATAGCCGCCGGGAAGCGCGAAAGCGTTGACGTTCGGTGAATTCAGGATCGTGATCCGGTATGTCTGGTTCGGGTTGTCCGAAACGACGGTCAACCTGCCGACCACCTTGGCGACCATACGTTCGAGCTTGGGATTGGAATATTCGCCGCCATAAGTGTTGAGGATGCGCGGATGCTGCGCCTTCGCCAGCGCCGCGAGCTTGTTGTCGCGCGAGACGTTGTCGACCGTAACCGGGTGGTTGGAGGGCGTGAAAGCCTCCGGATCGCCCATCGACGGGTCGATCGATTGGCAGCCGGCGGCGGCGAGCGCAAGCGAGAGCGCAAGCCAGCGGCACCACTCGCCGAGACTTCCAAAACCCCGCCGCACGGCCTCGAGCATCACCGGTCTTTCGCGCAGAACGAATTCCTTCCAGAAGTCTCTAGGGCGGCGTTTGCCGTCCATCCCTCCGATCCGCCTCGGCGGTCCCTTTTCATACTCCATTCCGCAACACAAGAAGGCTGCGAATCCAGCAGGGGAGCTTTGCGCGTAAATTATGGCAGCAGGCGAGCAACGTTTCGTGAAGCAGGCCGTTCCGTTCGAGCGGCAGAAAATCGGCGAGTGCAGCGAAAGACGGAATAGGACCCACCCGGAAAATGCCTGGAAAACGACGACGTAATGGGAACTGATGTCTTCGCCTCTGCATCGTGCTAATGCGATGGCGATGAGCACATTCACCATACTTCTCGGCGGGGATCTTCTCCCGACGGCGCGGCTGGCGGGCCAGATCGCCGGCACGAGGGTCATCGCCGCCGATTCGGGCATTGGCCACGCCGTCTTGCTTGGCCTCGAGCCCGAATTATGGATTGGCGACTTCGATTCCGCGAACCGGGAGCATCTCGAGCGGCATTCCCATGTTCCGCGCCTGACGTTCCCACGGGAGAAGGACAAGACCGACGGCGAGATCGCGATCGATGCTGCGATCGAGCGCGGCGCGACATCGCTCGTCCTGTGTGGCGCTTTTGGCGGAGTGAGAGCCGATCACGCCTTCCTGCATTTGACGTTCGCCTTGCGTCTCGCGGAACAAGGCCCGCCCGCCTTCCTCACCAGCGGCAACCAGGAAGCATGGCCGATCCCGGCCGGCGCGATGGCGGCGTTCGATCCTTTTCCCGAAGGCACGCTCTTCAGCATCCTGCCTTTTTCCGAGTTGCAGGATTTGACGGTGGAAGGCGCCCGCTGGCCGCTCGACCACGTCCGCATCCCCTTCGGCTCCTCGCGCACGCTCTCCAATGTCGCGGAGAACGGATTGTCTATCCGGCTCGGCAAGGGATGCGCCTTGCTTCTTGCGCAGTTCGACGCCAAATAGCCGTTTTCAACGCTCCTGTCCGCCCCCCTCTTCATGGCTCCTCCGCTCCTTCGTCTCGACGACATAAAGCTGACCTTCGGCGGCACGCCGCTGCTCGACGGCGCGGCGCTCTCCGTTTCGGCCGGAGACCGGATCGCCCTTGTCGGTCGCAACGGCTCGGGAAAGTCGACGCTGCTTAAGATCGCGGCAGGCCTCGTCGAGCCGCAGGAGGGAGAGATTTTCAGGCAGCCGACCGCGACTTTGCGCTATCTGCCGCAAGCGCCGGACATGGAAAGCTTCGGCACGGTGAGAGCCTATGCCGAAGCGGGCCTCGGGCCGGGGGATGATCCGCACCGCGTAACCTACCTTCTCGATCATCTTGGGTTGACCGGGGAAGAAAGACCCATGTCGCTTTCGGGCGGGGAATCCCGACGCGCCGCGCTGGCGCGCACGCTTGCGCCCCAGCCTGACATTCTGCTTCTGGACGAGCCGACCAATCATCTCGATCTCGCCGCCATCGAATGGCTGGAGGACGAATTGGCCCGTTCTTCCTCCGCGATCGTCCTGATCTCGCACGACCGGCGTTTCCTGGAGCGTGTCTCCAAGGCGACCGTCTGGCTCGACCGTGGCATAACGCGGCGGCTCGACAAGGGTTTTGCTCATTTCGAGGAATGGCGCGATCAGGTTCTGGAGGAAGAAGAGCGCGAGCAGCACAAACTCGGGCGGCAGATCGTGCGCGAGGAGCATTGGCTGCGCTATGGCGTAACGGCGCGGCGCAAGCGCAACATGCGCCGCCTCGGCGAATTGCAGGCGATGCGGCGCGAATTCCGTTCCCACAGGCGCGCCGAGGGTGTCGCCAATCTCGCCGCCGGCGATGCGGCGGAGTCCGGCAAGCTCGTCATCGAGGCGAAGGCGATCTCGAAACAGTTCGGCGGCAATCCAGTGGTGCGGGATTTCTCGATCCGCATCAATCGCGGAGACCGTATCGGCCTTGTCGGGCCGAACGGCGCCGGCAAAACCACGCTTCTGAGAATGCTGACCGGGGATCTTCAGCCCGACGCCGGCGCTGTGCGGCTCGGGGTCAATCTGGAGATCGCCTCGCTCGACCAGAAGCGAGACCTCGATCCCGCCGAAACGCTCGCCCACTTCTTGACGGACGGTCGCGGCGAGACGCTGCTCGTCAATGGCGAGGAACGGCATGTCGTATCATGGATGAAGGAGTTTCTCTTCAAGCCGGAACAGGCCCGTACGCCGGTGCGCGAGCTTTCCGGCGGCGAGCGGGCGCGCCTGATCCTGGCGCGCGTCCTTTCCCGGCCGGCCAACCTTCTCGTGCTCGACGAGCCGACCAACGATCTCGACATGGAGACGCTCGATCTGTTGCAGGAGATGGTCGCCGGTTTCGCCGGCACCGTTATCCTCGTCAGCCACGATCGCGACTTCCTCGACCGCACCGTGACGAGCGTAGTTGCGCCCGAGGGCGAGGGTCGCTGGATCGAATATGCCGGCGGCTATACCGACATGCTGGCGCAGCGCGGCAGCCAGAAATTCGCTGCGCGCACCGAGAAGAAAGCTGCCGGCGGCGACAGGCAAGCCGCTTCACCCTCCGCCCCGAAGCAACCGGCGAGGAAACTGTCCTACAAGCAGAAATTTGCCCTTGAGACGCTGCCGGGAAAAATTGAAGGGGCCGTCGCCTCGATTGCCCGCCTCGAAGCACAACTGGCCGACCCCGGCCTCTATCAGCGGGATGCGAAAGCCTTCGGCGAATTGTCGGCGGCGCTTGATAAGGAACGAGCATCCCTCGCCGCGATGGAAGAGGAATGGCTGGATCTGGAGATGCTGCGGGAAGAGTTGGAAGGCTGAGCCGGAGACGGCGGGTACGCCTCTATCCGGCTTTCGGCACGGCACGCAAAACAAAACCCGCCGTTGGGGCGGCGGGTTTTGGCAAGTCGGCCATGCTGTGCTGGCCGGACCGGCAGGCATTGCGCCCGCCTACTACTGAATGCTTGTTAGAGCGCCGACTTCGCCACGGCCGCGATGTCGCCACGGCTGATGCCCATGTCGTTCAGCTCGCGGTTTGAAAGCCGGCTGAGCTCGCTGATGGTCTGACGATAACGACGCCAGTTACGGTAATTGCGGAACAGGTTCATTTGGCCCTCCATAGGTCGCGGTCTTGTTGCAGTGCACAAATCGTTTGTAGCGGTGCTTAAATGGCTATCATTTTGCCTTTTGTGAATGCACATGGTTGCATGGCATTCATGCAAATTGTGCATTGCATCATCAGGCCGGGATGAACGCTTTTTTAAGCTTCGCGACCGCGCCTCGATGGCTGGGAAAATGCGCTCAGGATCCGCCGCTTCGCCGCGGCTGGCGCAGGTGGCGGATGCCCCGCTGCTCGACGAAATTGGTCGCCACGTCCCAGAGATAGTCGCCGTAGAGGAACGGCTCGAACGGTTCCGCGCCCGCCAAGGGAAGTGGCGATATCTCGGCTTCCGCGGCCGGTTCGTAGAAGAAAGGGATCGAGAACCGTTCGCGCCCCGGCGCGATCACCCGGTGCAGGGTCGCCCGGATGCGCCCGCCCGTCCAGCGCTCGAGCAGCTTGCCGAAATTGATGGCAAGCGTTCCGTCCTGCGGCGGCACGTCGATCCAGCGGCCCGTCCGGTCTTCCGCCTGAAGCCCCTCAACGCCGTCCTGCGCAAGGAGAGTGACGAAACCGGAATCGACATGCGCCCCGCCGACGAGTTTCCGGCGTTCCTCTCCGCCCGCCGCGTCGGCTCTATCCGCCCGCACGCTTTCCTCGCTGCGCGGCGGGTATCGCGTCAGGCGCAGCGTCGAGATGCCATTGGCGAAGGCCGGGTCGAACATTCTTTGTTCCAGGCCAAGACCGCGCGCGACCGACCGCATGATGCCGGCGCCTGTCTCTTCCATGGCGTGGTAATAGGCTGAAACAGCCTCACGCCAGCCCGGAACCATCTCCTCCGGTGGCAGCGGCGTCGCCTCGCGCAAGGGATCGTTTGGGTCGACGGCAGAGGCTCCGCGAACGATATCCGGCCCCATGTCGATGCCTTCCTTATGCGAGGTGGAGCCTTGCTGCACGGGATACCAGCCGCGATAAACATTCTGTTTGCTGTTGTCGAAATTCCATCGCCAGAGCTTCCGCTTCTCCTCTTCCGACAGGGAAAAGATGCTCAAGAGCTTCGCGCGGCGCTCGGGGACGAGGCTTTCCGCGCCGGGAAAGCCGATGACCGTCATGAAGCCGATGCCGGACGCCGCCTCCATAATGGCGCGGTCGGCCAAATCCCTGTCCCGGGAAGCCGGACCGAAAAGCGGCGCGATGTCGATACGCGGAATCATGGTTTGTCCTTCACTCCCTCGGTTGGCCGAACAAGCCGTCGAGCAGGCGATAGAACCATTTCGCCTGGGCGGCGTCATGGAGATACATGAGCGCGTCCTGCTCTTCGCGCCTCTGGACACCCTTGCGATCGTATCGGCTCCCCGGGCTCTCCTGCCAGCGCCTGAAGCCCTCGATCGTGACTTCGGCATGGAACTGCACGGCGAAAGTCCTTTTGCCGTAGGAGAATGCCTGGTTGGGGAAAAGCGCGCTCCGCGCCAGATGGGCCGCGCCGGAGGGGATGCCGAACGTATGGAAGTGCGATTGGGCGACGTAAAGCGGTTCGGGAAGGAAGGATCGCCCGGCCTCGGTCGGCTCAATGCGATAATAGCCGAACTCGGCCCTCTCGTCCGCCGGCGGTCCGACAGGCGCGCCGAGCACATGCGCGATCTGCTGGGCTCCCTGGCAGATGCCGAGAAGCGGAATGTCGCGGCGCATGCAGCTTTCGATCCAGCGCGCTTCGTCCCGCAGAAAGGGATATTTGTCATAGGCGTATGCCTCGAAGGGACCGCCATACAGGACGCTGCCGGCGACGGTCTCGTCCGCGGGTGGGACGGCGTCTCCGGCGAAAGGCTTATAGAGGACCGGCTCGAAGCCGGCCAAGGCCAGATACGTGAAGACCCGGTCATCCGGCGGGTTGTCGCCATGACGAATAAGAATGACGCGCTTGCTCACGATGATGGTGCCCCGCCCCCGATGTCGCGCTCAGCGTAGCGCATTCCCCAGCCAGCCTTTCATCGGGAATGCGTCATCCCGCATTGCTTTTTCGCCCTGCGCCGCTTCGCGTGAAATGGCCGCTCGCTTCTGGAGAACGTCATATTCGCCGTGACAGCGCTTCGGCTGCCGCCCGTGCCGCGATGCCGCCCGCCACGACAGCGCCCTCGACATAGCCGGGAAACGAGGGCGAGATTTCGGACGAAGCAAAGAGCAACGCACCAATGCCCCCACGCAATGTCTTCTCGGCGTCGCGTGCGCTCATGTCGGTGATGATGTCGCTATAGCCGCCGCCCACCCATGCATCGCTCGTCCAGTCGCGCAACAGGATATCGAGCGGCTCGGCGGCTTCCGGTCCGAGCGCCGCGCAAAGCCGCTCGACCAGACGCTTCTTCATTGCCGGCTCTCCTTCCGAACGCCAGAGATCGGCGAGAGGTCCGGCCGTCCAGACGACGAGAGTAGCATGCTCCGCATCCGGACTCGCGTCGCACGCGAAGAGGCCGTGGACGTCACGCCAGAGCACCATTCCCGAAAGCCCACGATCGCGCCAGAAGGGACGCGTATAGCGCAGGACGGTCTTGGCGACGCTGCCGCTCTTCCACGCTGCCAGCGCCCGGCCGAGTTGTTCGGGAAGCGCCGGGGAATAGGCGATCCGCGCCGCCATGGTTGGCGGTAAGGCAAGAATGATTTTCCCCCCGGTAAATTCACCTTTGGGCGTCACGGCGGCGGCCTGTCCGGCCGCATGACGGATTTGCGTGACGGGCGCATTCAGTAAAAGCCGCTCGCCGAGTTCGGCCGCCATGTCCTCCGCCAGCGAATGCATTGAGTTCCGGAGGAAATATTGCAGCTCGAACGTTCCGTTGGTGATACGGCGATTGTTGTCGATCAGATACCAAAGCGGGATCGTCGTGATCGGCAGGCACCACAGGCCCTCCACCATGGAGTGGAAAGCCGCCTTTGTCTCGGGCAATTCCGGCTGCTTCTCCAACCAGTCCGCGACCGTGAGACCGGCTATGGCGGGATCGTCGGGCGCTATCTCGTGGAGACGTGCGCGCATAGCGCCAGCCGAACGGTAGATGCGTCGCGCCTCCTCCGGGTCGGCCTTCGGCTGGACCGAGAAATTGCCCGCGACCGGGGTTTCGATCTTGGTCTTTCGATAGCGCGTCACAAGGTCCATGACCGAAGGCATGTCCTCGCAGAAGAATTGGCCGCCGGCATCCAGCCTCTCGTGAAGCGTATTTCGGCGGGATTCCACCTTGCCCCCGACGCGGCTGCCCGCCTCGATCAATAAGAACGAAAGCCCGGCGCGCTGGAGCCCCAGCGCCGCCGAAAGGCCGGCAAAACCGGCGCCTATGACAATGACATCGAGAGATCGGGACATCGTCGGAGATCAGCGCCTGGCGGCCGGGATTGTCAACGGGCCGGTATGCGAGAGGCGGGGCCGGGCAATGTCTCAGCTGCCGAAAATCTTGGTCCAGATGCGCTTGCCAAGGGAAGGCGAATGCTGCTCGGTGGGCGCGAGCGCATTTTCGGCCGGAACGGCAGCGGATGCATCCTGCGTCCCGGAATCAGGCTTCGCTTTCCGGCCTGCCGTTCCGTTTTGCGCTACGGCCGCACCGCCCTTCGCCTTTTCTGGGCGGGCCTTCTCCCTGGCGGCTTCCTTTGCCGCCTTGGCGCGCTCCGCCATCGCGAGCTTTTCGGCCTTGGCCGCCGCGATCGCAGCGGCCTTTCCCTCGGCCTCCTTCTTCTGGGCGGCCTTTTCGGCGTCGAGCGCGGCCATCTTGCGGCCGAGCGGCGAATCGATGCGGCCAAGCCGTTCGGTCGATTCCGTGATCTTGCCGTTGGCATCCATGGAGGGCGGCGTGAGCGGCACCTGCTTGCCGCTCATCAATTCGTGCGTCCAGTTGGCGACGAGTTTGGCCTCCTTCAGCCCGTCGAGCGACGGCTTTGGCGCTGGTCCCTTATGGGCCTTCACCGCGGCGGCATAGGCGGCGTCGTAGGTCTTCTCGAATGCCTTGTAAGCGGCGACGATGTCTGGCGGCTGCGACATTGGCGGGCAGGCACCGCCGGGCGAGAAGCTGCGGCCGGCGGCCGGCGTTTGGTCGAAGACGTAACGGCCGTCACAGACATCGACCTTGGGCGGCGTATGGGTGATCTCGAAGAGATCGTAGCCGACCTTCAGCGTCTTCCAGAAATCGATGTTCGGATCATTGCGGTAGCGCGCCATGTTCGCCGCCGTCATGCGGAACGGAAAAGCCTGGATCTGGAAGGCTTTCTGGCCGCCTTTAAAGGCGCCGCGAGCAAAGGCGTAGATCTGGCCGACTTCGGCGTCCGTCATCGAATAGCAACCGGAGGACGAGCAGGCGCCGTGCACCATCAGGTTGGAACCGGTCCGTCCGTGCGATTTGTCGAAGGCGTTCGGATAGCCGATATTGAAGGCGAGGTAATATTTCGACTGCGGATTCATCTGGTAGGGATGAATCATGTAGAAGCCTTCGGGCGCTTGC
>JBQCEL010000310.1:0-3807 GCA_051960255.1 Rhizobiaceae bacterium | reverse complement strand
GCGCTCGGCAAGCCCGAAAAGAAGAAGATCATCTCGCGGATGAGAGGCTATCACGGGGTGACGCTCGCCAGCGCCAGCCTGACCGGCCTGCCGAACAATCACCGCTCCTTCGACCTGCCGATGGACGGCATCCTGCACACCACCTGCCCGCATTTCAAATCGATGGCCAAGCCCGGCGAGAGTGAGGCCGATTTCGCCAAGCGCTGCGCCCAGGATCTCGACGATCTGATCCAGGCGGAGGGCCGGAGACGATCGCGGCCTTCATCGGCGAGCCCGTCATGGGCGCAGGCGGCGTCATCGTTCCGCCGGAGGGCTATTGGCAGGCCATACAGTCGGTGCTGAAGAAATACGACATCCTGCTCGTCGCCGACGAGGTGATCTGCGGTTTCGGCCGCACCGGAGAGATGTTCGGCTGCGTCACCTACGGGATCGAGCCGGACATGATCACCGTCTCCAAGCAGATATCCTCCTCCTATATGCCGCTCTCTGCCCTCCTGATAAACGACCGCGTTTACCAGCCGATCGCCGACGAATCGAACCGCATCGGCACCTTCGGCCACGGCTTCACGGCGAGCGGTCATCCGGTCGCGACGGCTGTGGCGTTGGAAAACCTCGCGATCATCGAGGAGCGCGACCTCGTCGGCAATGCGCGGCGCCTCGCACCTCTGTTCCAGAAGCGCCTCGCCGCGCTCGGCGAACACAAGCTCGCGGTGGACGCACGCGGCGTCGGCCTGATTGGCGCGGTCGAACTCAGGCACGACAAGTTCGCCGAGCGGCCCGGCGCGCTTGGAGCGATGGTGAACCAGGCGATGCTCAAGCGAGGGCTGATCTCGCGCAATATGGGCGACGCCCTTGCCTTCTGCCCGCCCCTGATCGTCACCGAAAAGGACGTCAAGGAGATCTTCGACATCGCCGGCGCAGCCATCGAGGATGTGGCGAAGGAGATCGAGGCGTAATCGCCGGGGGCGAAGGCGCACATCACATTGACAGCGCGGCTGCTTCCGCACCGCGCTGTCGGCTCCTCGGAACGTCCGGCGATCGGCTGGGATGGCGGCGGCGCCATCGCGCGCTCCGCCGGTCACGGCGGTTTTTTTCGCCGCCGAATTTTTTAGGGAACCGTTCCTCATCGCCGTGCTTTTCTAAGCAGAGGATATCCGGATCCGCGACTCCGAGATGTCGCCCTTCGCTGATTCGCACGCCTTAAGGCGCGGTCAAGCGAAAATCACGAAATTTTTTTAGGCGGCGAACTAAACATTTCTTCGTTCAGTGCCTATCTCTGCGACCGATTGAAGACAGACGGAAAATACGCATGCCCAAATATTCTTTTGCCATCCTTAGAGAGCGCATCAATTCGGATCTCGGGCAAATGGAGCTGCCCGACAACAATGCGGCGATCCAGCAGCTGCTTCACTACGCGCGCGAGGAAGCGATCGACGAGTCCGGCGTAGTCCGGCCGAAATGGGCCGCCGTCCTCAAGGACGACAGCGGTGAAACCATCGCCATTCGCGATTTTTGCGACCTCATGCATGAGCGGGCCAGCTTCGGCTGATCGCTTCGGCGATAACCGCCATGCAAAATCCCGCCCGGTTTCCTCCCCCCGGGCGGGATTTTCTTTCTCCCAGCAAAACGAACGCGGCTGCTCGCCAAGCAATCAGACGCGTCGGTCAATTCCGGACCGGATCAGCGGCAGACCCTTACGCTGCGCCAGACCCAGTGATGGTGCACGCGAACCTTCTTTTTCACGATATGGCAATGGCGGTGATGGTGCATCCCCATATGGTGATGTTCGGCGGCGGAAGCGGCGGAAGGCGCCACGAAGCCGGCCATCGAAAGCGCCACGGCGGCAAGAACGAATTTCTTCATCATGAATTGCTCCTCGTGAAATCCCCCGATGATCGGGGTAACCGGATGCTAGAAAGAGGATGATGAACGCCCGATGAAGGGGATCAGGCATACGGCGTGAGCGGAAAACACATATTCCGTCAGAACAAAACGAACCTCACCGCGACACCTCCGTCCCGATCCCGAAGAATTCCAGGATTGCGCTTGCCTGGCCTTCCGTCATAGCCGATCCGGCGATTGGTTTGGCGCCGGCTTCCGTGGCTTTTTGAAGAAGCGGCGTCCGGTGTGGCGCGGGAACGATGTCCACCACGGTCATGGATGGGGAGAGCGGCCCGATTTCACCCGGCAGACCGTCTTCCGCCTTCATGCCGATCGGCGTGGCGTTGACGAGGATGTCGTGGCCTTCCGCGATAGCGGAACCCGTCCGGGTCTTGCAGCTGGGATGAGCCCGCTGAATTCGCTCCGCAAGATCGCCGGTCCGCTCCCGGTCGAGATCGCTGATGGTGATAGACGAAACGCCGGCTTCGGCGAAGGCGAAGGCTATGGCGCGACCCGCGCCGCCCGCGCCGATCAGCAGCACTTTCGCTCCGGCAATGCCGGTCCGGGCCGCCACGGCCCTGAGCAGGCCGATTCCATCGAACATATCGCCGGTCCAGCGTCCGTCTGAGCCTCGCCTCATGGCATTCAGGCCGCCGATTTGCCGGGCCCGTTGTGACAAGTCATCGACCAAAGCGAGCGATTTCTCCTTGAAGGGATAGGTGAGGACGAGACCGTCGAGATTGCCCAGACCCATGATTGCCTTCATCGAGACGTCGAAATCGCGCTCGCGAACATGGAACGGCACAAGGACGGCATTGACGCCGGCCTTTTCCATGAGGGGGTTGAACAGGGCCGGTGTCTTGGCCTGTTTAATCGGATCGCCGATGATCGCGAAAAGGCGCGTCGCACCGTCAATTTTCATCACAATGCTCCTACGGCCGCAAGCCGGCTCCAATCAGGGGGAAGAACGCCGCCTGAGCGGCGGACCGTTCAGATCAGACGCCGCCAGCGAGAATTGCAAGGCATACAGTCCTCGCCTGATCTCTGGGTCAGCACCTACGGCCGAGAGATTGGCTTCGCTCAGCACTCCGTTGCGCAGCGCCTTGATCACGTCCGGTTCGACGGTTTCGACCAGCACCACCCAGGCGGCTGTCTCGTCGGGGCCGCCGCGCAGGCGCGTCTCGGCAGTCTCGCCCGTGCCCTGCCCCGCCTGGCCTTCGAGCAGATGCGTTCCGACCACGCCATATTCGTGCGAGACGGCACCGAGGAGTTCGATGAGCGTACCCTTGAATTGCGCGGCATCCATGCGCGCGCGCAGTCTGACCGTCTCCATGAAGACCCCCTCGCCCTCGCCAGCGCTCATGGCGACCTCGCAGACCGTCCGCGACGTATCCCGGAAGAACCGCACGACATTGCGCGTCCATTCGGAAGGGTCGTTCAGCGCCTCCCGATAGGCAAGCGATACGAGATCCGAAGCGGAAGAGGTTTCGTAGAAATTGAAGAATTTCGGGAAGCCGTCGAGCGCCGTATAGCGGCGGCCGCGCAGAAAGCCCGGCAGCGCAACCCGCTCGGGTATGTGTTCATGCACATGCCATTTGCGGAATTCGTCTTCCGCATCCCGATCTATGCCGTTCCAGATGGCCAAGACGCCTTTGCCAAGCAGGGACATCGCATTTCCTCACATTTTCGCACGGTGCCGGCAGCGGCGGGATTCCACGCGCCGCCGAACTGCCGAATCGCAATTGGTCAAATTGGCAGGGGCCATTTGCCGCGCGCCCATGCCTCGCCCATGGCGGGTGTGTAGGGGATGACGCGCTGCTCCTGTTCACCCAGCCCGGAAACGCCGAGGCGCATCTTGTCGCCCGCCTTCATGAAGACGGGCGGATTCTTGCCGAGGCCGACGCCGGGCGGCGTGCCGGTCGTGAC
>JBQCEL010000309.1:0-7875 GCA_051960255.1 Rhizobiaceae bacterium | reverse complement strand
GCCAGCCGCTTCCCGGGTGCATGCCCTCGCGCATGAAGAAGCTGCGGACCGGCGCCAGATTGCCGATGACGGAAAGACCCGCAGTGCGCAGAAGCTGCGCCGGCAGGAAATCCGTGAGAAGCGACATGTTGAGCATGTTGACCGCCGTGCTGCGGGCCATAATGTCGGGCCGCCGCTTGGCGTCGTAGCGCCACATAACACTGGCGGACCCTGGATCGTTCCTGTCGAGCAGCGCCGCCGCCGTCAGATCCTCGATATCGCGTATACCGAGATTGAGGCCCTGCGCCCCGATCGGCGGGAAGACATGCGCCGCCTCGCCGACGAGCGCGATGCGATTGCGGGCAAAGCGCATGGGGAGTGCGGAAGAGAGCGGGTAGACCTGCCGCCCCGGCTCGACTTCCACTTCGCCGAGCATCGATTGCATCTTTTCCTCGATGCGCCGCGACAGTTCCTTGGCGTCCAACGCCAGTAATTCGCGGGCCGTCGCGGGCCTGACGACCCAGACGAGCGAGGAGCGCTTGCCGGGCAACGGCACTTGGGTGAAAGGGCCGGTCTCGGTGTGGAACTCCGTCGAGATGCCGGCATGGTCGCGCGTATGCGAAAAGTTCAGCACCAGCGCCGATTGCCGTCGGTCGCGCGTGAACGCCCTGATGCCGGCGGCGCCGCGGGCGGGGGACAGGCGGCCGTCCGCAGCGACGGCGAGCTTGGCGGAAATCCGGCTTCCTTCCTCCGTTTCCGCCTCGACCGCATCACGGGTGGTATGCCAATGCCGCACCATTTCCTGCCGCCAGGAAATGCCCTGCTTCTCCAGCACGGCCTTCTCCAACTGGCGGCTGAGATGCGTGTTGGGGATGTTGTAACCGAAAGCCTCTTCCCCGATATCGGAAGAACGGAAGGTCACAACCGGGCTCCTGATCAGCCGCGTCGTGGCGTCGATGATGCGCATGGTTTTGAGCGGCGCCGCTTCGGCCTCGAGATCGGCGGCCAGCCCGAGCCGCTCCATCAGCTTCATCGCCGGCATCATAAGCGCCGTCGTGCGGCGGTCCTCATGAGCGGGCTGCGGTCCAGCCAAGATCACTTGAAAACCAGCATCGGCGAGGGCAAGCGCTGCAATCATGCCCGCTGGGCCTGTGCCGGCGACGAGGATATCGGTTGCTTGATCGGCGTTCATCTTGTCCTCCGGCAGTCGTTCTTCATATCGGACGGTAATCTAGAGGCTGGCGGGTTCGTTGCAAATCCTTGAAGCGTCTCTTTACCTCGGCGCGATTCCGGTCTAGCGCCCTTGGCTATGCTCACAAGGGCCGGCGATAAAACTTGTCTGCGGGCCGTCATCCCGGATATTCTGGGCAGGGAGAGGGCATCGATGAAAGAGAAAAGCGGGGCAAAGCACGGTTGCCAGGCCGTTTCGCGCGGCCGTGCCCAGTGGCGTTGGCCGGTCGGGTCAAGTGATCGGTCACGCCTGTGCCGGATCCATTTCCTGGGAAGCCCGGCAAGCAACAGGGATGGCGAAACCTTCGCCCATTGTTCCTGAATGACACGACCGATGAAGCGCAAGAAGGTCACCTGGCCGCAGACGAGGGCATTTTCCGTCCACCTTTTGACGGCGTCGGGTTCGTTTCTCGCTTTCCTGTCCCTCGTCGCCGCGAGCGAGGAGCGATGGACGGCCATGTTCTGCTGGCTCGGCCTCGCGCTTTTCGTCGACGGAATAGACGGGCCGATGGCGCGCAAGCTCGAAGTCAAGCAGATCCTGCCGACCTGGTCCGGCGACATGCTCGACAATGTCATCGATTATGTAACCTATGTGCTTATTCCGGCTTTCGCGCTTTACCAGCGCGGCTTCATGGGGCCGGGGCTCTCCTTCACATCGGCGGCGCTCATCGTCATTTCGAGCGCAATCTACTATGCCGATACCGGCATGAAGACGAAGGAGAACTTCTTCAAAGGATTTCCGGTCGTCTGGAACATGGTCGTGTTCACGCTGTTTGTGATCGAACCGGGGGAATATCCCTCTTTCGCCGTCGTGCTGGTGTCGGCCATACTGACCTTTGTGCCGATGAATTTCCTGCATCCTATCAGGGTAAAGCGCCTAAGGAACGTCAACCTGCCGATCTTCCTGGCATGGTGCGCCTTCGCCATCATAGCCTTGGTGCAGGATATGGAGGCATCCCCACCTGTCAAAGCCGGAATTTCCGTCACCGGCGCCTATCTCTTTGTCATAGGCGGCATTATGCAACTGTTTCCGAGACTTGGATTGAGAAGAGGCCAATCATGAGCAAAGCCATCCGCATCCACCAGAATGGCGGCCCCGAAGTCATGAAATATGAGGATTACGAGCCCGGTAAGCCCGGCGCCGGGCAGGTGCTAATCGAGCATACCGCGATCGGACTGAATTTTCTCGACGTCTATTTCCGCACCGGTCTTTATCCCGCTCCGAACGGCTTGCCGCTGACGCCCGGCTCTGAAGGCGCGGGACGCGTGCTTGAAGTCGGACCCGATGTGACCGGCTTCAAGGCAGGCGATCGCGTCGCCTATGCCGGCGGCCCGATCGGCGCATATGCGGCGCGGCGCGTTGTTCCGGCGGATCGTCTGGTCAAGATACCGGACGGGATTTCCGACGAGCAGGCCGCCGGCATGATGTTGAAGGGAATGACGGCGGAATATCTTCTTCGCCGCACCTACAAGGTGAATAAGGGCGATACCATCCTTTTCCACGCCGCGGCTGGCGGCGTCGGCCTGATCGCCGGCCAATGGGCGAAGCATCTTGGCGCGACGGTGATCGGCACGGCGGGATCGGAAGAGAAGATCGCGCTCGCGAAGGCGCACGGCTATGATCACGTCATCAATTACCGGACGCAGGATTTCGTCGCCGAGGTGAACAGGATCACCAATGGCGAAAAATGCGCCGTCGTCTATGATTCGGTTGGCAAGGACACTTTCCCCGGCTCACTCGACTGCCTGAGGCCGATGGGCCTGTGGGCGAGCTTCGGCCAGTCCTCGGGCGCTCTCGAACCCATTAATCTCGGCATATTGGCGCAAAAGGGTTCGCTTTTCGTGACACGGCCGACGCTCAACACCTATATCGCCAAGCGGGCGGACCTTGAGGAATCCGCGGCGGCCCTTTTCGATGTGGTGGCGAAGGGCGCCGTCAAGATTGAAGTGAAGCAGAGATATAAACTCGCCGACGCGGCCCAGGCGCATCGCGATCTGGAAGGCCGCAAAACCACCGGCGTCACGGTCCTGACCCCCTGATTGATCTCGGATAAAGGCCGAATGGTTGAAGCACTTTCAAATTCGATCATGCTTTGCGCCGACAGAACTTCTCGCCTAGGATCGCGGGCGGGAACATAAGACAAGGCGGAGGACATCCGTTGGAAGCAGAAAGCGGCGAACGGGATGCCGCCCTTCTCGATGTGCGCGGCCTTACCAAGTTGTTCGGTGCGCTCAAGGCTTGCGACAATGTCGATCTGACCGTCGGCAAAGGGCAAATCCACGCGCTTCTGGGGGAAAACGGCGCGGGAAAATCGACTTTCGTGAAGATGCTGTTCGGCTCGCTCCAGCCGAATGCCGGCGAAATCCGCTGGAAGGGGAGGCGCGTCGCGATCACCAGCCCCGGCGAGGCGCGGCGGCTCGGCATCGGCATGGTCTTCCAGCATTTTTCGCTCTTTGAGGCGCTGACGGCGGCGGAAAATATCGCGCTGTCGCTGGACAACGACACGCCGATCGCGGCGATTGCCGCAAAGGCGCAGGCGCTCTCCTACAGCTATGGCCTGCCGCTCGACCCCTATTCGCTCGTCGGCGATCTGTCGGTCGGGGAGCGTCAGCGCATCGAGATCATCCGCTGCCTCCTGCAGACGCCGGACCTCATCATTCTCGACGAGCCGACCTCGGTCCTGACGCCGCAGGAAGCCGAAAAGCTGTTTGAGACGCTGGAGCGGCTGCGGTCGGAGGGGAAATCGATCCTCTATATCTCGCACCGGCTGGAGGAAGTGAAACGGCTCTGTGACGGGGCGACGGTCCTGCGGCACGGCAGGGTCGTTGGCCATTGCGATCCCCGGCAGGAAACGGCCGCATCGCTGGCGCGCATGATGGTCGGCAACGAGGTGGCCGCTGTCGTTCGTCCGCCGGTCGATCAGGAAGGCAACCGTCCCTCATTACTGGAAATACGAAATCTCAGCCGCACGCCCGCCACTCCATTTTCGATCCCGCTCCGCAATATCACTCTTTCCGTGCGCGCTGGCGAGGTGGTGGGCATTGCTGGCGTTGCCGGCAACGGGCAAGGGGAACTGTTTGAGGCGCTTTCAGGTGAGGTGCAACAGGAAGATGCCGGTACGGTTCGCCTGCGCGGCAAGGACGCCGGCAGGCTGGGAATCTCCGGCCGCCGTGAGCGTGGCGCGGCCTTCATCCCGGAGGAGCGCCTTGGCCATGGAGCGGCGCCCCGGATGACGCTGTCCGAAAACCTCCTGCTTTCCCGCTACAAGACCGATGGCAAGGCGCTGCTCGGCGGGCTGGGCACGATCAGGCGCGGCGCGCTCGCCGCGGCCGCCAGACGTATCGTCGAAAGGATGGACGTGAGGAAAAGCAGCGAAGATCCCGAGGCGGCTGCGCTTTCGGGCGGCAATCTGCAGAAATTCATTGTCGGGCGCGAGCTTGACCGCCAGCCTTCGGTCATGGTCGTCAACCAGCCGACATGGGGTGTCGACGCGGGGGCGGCGGCGCGCATCCGCCAGGCCCTGATCGAACTTGCGCGCAACGGCTCGGCGGTGCTGGTGATCAGCCAGGATCTGGACGAGCTGTTCGAAATATCGGACTTCATCGCGGTGATGCACAACGGCGAATTGTCGAAACCCCTTCCGGTCGCGGAGGCGAGCTACGAGAAGATCGGCCTCTTGATGGGGGGCGCCGCCCCCGAAAGCGCCCCTCATTCGGTGGAAGCCGCCTGATGCGCATCGAACTTGTCCGGCGGCCGCAGCATTCCATGCTTTATTCGGCGCTGTCTCCCTTTATTGCCCTTGCCTTGACCCTGATTTTCGGCGCCATTCTTTTCGCGCTCCTCGGCAAGAATCCCGCGGCTACGATGTATGCCTTCTTCATCGAGCCGTTGACGCAAATGTGGTCGCTGCACGAACTCGCCTTGAAGTCGGCGCCGCTCATCATGATCGGGGTGGGTCTATCAGTCTGCTATCTCTCCAACAATTGGAACATCGGCGCCGAAGGGCAATTCACGATCGGCGCCATCACAGGCTCGATCCTACCGGTAGCGTTTCCCGCGTTCCAGAACGCTTTTACGCTGCCGCTCATGCTCCTGATGGGCATGGCCGGCGGTGCGCTCTACGCCGCCATCCCCGCCTTTCTGAAGGTCAAGTTCAACACCAACGAGATATTGACCAGCCTGATGCTGGTCTATGTCGCTGGGCTTTTCCTCGACTGGATGGTGCGCGGACCGTGGCGCGATCCACAGGGGCACGGGTTTCCCCAGACCATCCAGTTCAGTGATGCGGCCACGCTTCCGCAGATTTTCCCGCAATCGGGCAACGCCAATTGGGGCATCGTCATCGCCATTGTTGCCGCGCTCATCCTCTGGTTCGTTCTCGGCCGGACGCTTAAAGGCTTCGAGGTCAAAGTCATCGGCGAGAGCCCTAGGGCGGGGCGCTTCGCTGGCTTTTCCGCCGCGAGGATGGTGTTCTTTTCCTTCATCGTCTCCGGCGCGCTGGCGGGGCTCGCCGGCATCTGCGAAGTGGCGGGTAATGTGAACCAGTTACAACCCGTGATCTCGCCCGGCTACGGCTTCACCGCTATCATCGTTGCCTTTCTCGGGCGTCTCAACCCACTCGGTATCATCGCGGCCGGACTTGTGCTCGGCCTTTCCTATCTCGGCGGCGAAGCGGCGCAGGTGGCGGTTGGCGTTTCCGACAAGGCGGCGCGCGTTTTCCAAGGCATGCTGCTCTTCTTCGTGCTCGCCAGCGACACGCTCATCCTTTACCAGATACGCTTCGTCCGCTCACGCAAGCCGGCAGGTGAGGCCGCGATAAGCCATGCTTGAGGCCATTCTCCTCACCATCGCGACCGCTTCGACACCGCTGCTCCTCGCAGGGATCGGAGAACTCGTGGTGGAGCGTTCCGGCGTTCTCAATCTCGGCGTCGAGGGCATGATGCTGATGGGCGCCGTCAGCGGCTTCGCCGCCGCGCAGATGACGGGATCGGCTTGGCTCGGCGTCTTTGCCGCGCTGATCGTGGGTGCGCTTTTTTCGCTGCTTTTCGCCTTTCTCACGCTCAGCCTCGTCACCAACCAGGTGGCGACGGGTCTCGCGCTGACGCTCCTCGGCACCGGGCTTTCGGGCATGCTGGGCGAATCCTATGTCGGCCGTCCGGGCCTCAGGCTGGGCACGCTTGATATACCCGGTCTGACGGACTTGCCCATCGTCGGCCATCTTCTCTTCGGCGAGGATCCGCTCTTCTATATTTCGATCATTCTGGTCATCGGAGTGTCATGGTTCCTGTTCCGCACGAGGGCGGGCCTGACATTGCGCTCGATCGGCGACAATCACGGCTCCGCCCACGCGCTCGGCATACCGGTCATCGGCATCCGCTATCTCGCTGTACTCTTTGGCGGCGCCTGTGCCGGCCTGGCGGGGGCGCAGCTGACGCTGGTCTATACGCCGCAATGGGTAGAGAATATGAGCGCGGGGCGCGGCTGGATCGCGCTGGCGCTCGTGGTTTTCGCGTCATGGCGGCCGTGGCGGGTCTTCGCGGGAGCCTATCTTTTCGGCGCCATCACCATTGCGCAGTTGAACATCCAGGCTCTCAGCATGCCCGACATGACCTTCCTGCCCGCGCCGGTTTATTGGCTGCTCGCCACCATCAAGGCCGTCCCGTCGCAGTTTCTCTCCTCACTTCCCTACCTTGCGACGGTGGTGGTGCTGGTCTTGATTTCGCGCAATCGCAGGCTGACCATGATGAACACGCCCGCTTCGCTCGGACGTGCTTTCGTTCCCGACAGATAAGAGGGTTGTGGAGAGGCGCGAAAGAGCTTGCTGTTTGCGACGGAAGTCGAGAGAAGAATCGGATGAGAGGATCCGGAACTCCAGAGAGGTGTGAAATGAAAAAACTACTTTTTGCCGTAACAACGGCAGCCATTTTCGGCATGGCGGTCACGGCGCAAGCCGCCGACAAGATGAAAGCCTGCTGGGTCTATGTCGGCCCGATTGGCGACTTCGGCTATTCCTACCAGCACAATCTCGGGCGGCTTGCCGTTCAGAAGGAACTGGGCGACAAGGTCCAGACCTCCTATCTCGAGAATGTCAGCGAGGGCCCGGACGCCGAACGCGCCTTCGAGCGACTTGCGCGCGATCATTGCAAGATCATCTTCGGCACATCCTTTGGCTTCATGGATGCGGAATACAAGGTCGCAAAGAAGTTCCCGAACATCTATTTCGAGCATGCGACCGGCTTCAAGACGGCCAAGAATATGGGCATCTACAACCTTCGCTGGTATGAAGGCCGCTACATCATGGGCCAGATCGCGGCCAAGGTGTCGAAATCGCACATCGGCGGCTACATTGTGTCGTTCCCGATCCCGGAAGTCCTGATGGACATCAACGCCTTTGTCCTTGGTGCGCATTCGGTCGACCCGAACTTCAAGCTGAAGATCGTCTGGGTCAATTCATGGTTTGATCCGGGCAAGGAAGCCGACGCCGCCAAGGCGCTGATCGACCAGGGCGCCGACGTGCTTGGCCAGCACACCGATTCCACCGCGGCGATGCAGGTCGCCGAGAAGCGCGGCGTGCACGCCTTCGGCCAGGCGTCGGACATGATCAAGTTCGGGCCGCATGCGCAGCTTACCGCGCTGGAGGACAATTGGGCGCCTTATTATGTGAG
>JBQCEL010000308.1:0-7800 GCA_051960255.1 Rhizobiaceae bacterium | reverse complement strand
CGAATGCTCGATGCAGGCGAGGCACCGCTTTATCTCGGGCGGCGGCTTGTCCGCATGGCCATAGAGGATATCGGGCTCGCCGACCCGCAGGCGCTCACTATCGCTAACGCCGCAAAGGACGCTTACGACTATCTCGGCTCTCCGGAAGGCGAACTGGCGCTTGCGGAAGCCTGCGTCTATCTCGCCACCGCGCCGAAGTCGAATGCGGTCTACAAGGCGTTTTCGGGCGCCAAGCGCGCCGCCAAGGAACATGGTTCGCTCGTCCCGCCGCGCCACATCCTCAACGCTCCGACCAAGCTCATGAAGGAAGAAGGTTATTCGGCGGGCTACCTCTACGATCACGATCAGCCGGATGCCTTTTCCGGACAGGATTATTTCCCGGAAAAAATGGGGCGCCAGACCTTCTATGATCCACCCGATCGGGGCTATGAGCGGGAAATCCGCAAACGGCTCGATTATTGGGCAAAGCTGAGGACTGAACGAGAAAAGGGCCGATGAACGAGCCTTTTGGCTGAACATTGCTGGTGACAAGGGTTTGTGCCAAAGTTCAGGCTTCGACTTTGCTGCCGCCCCTCATCCGCCTGCCGGCACCTTCTCCCCGTTAAACGGGGAGAAGTACGCCTTCATCGGCAGTTCCGCCAATCGTCAGTGTTGCCGGAGAATTGGCGCCATTGCGGCCATTGGTCTTCTCCCCGTTTTGACGGGGAGAAGATGCCGGCAGGCAGATGAGGGGCAGCGCCCAACCGGCGATCATTATGACCTTCGATTAAGCAGCCTCTTCCTGCAGGGGACGGGTAACGCGGCGTACTTCCGCATCGGTCAGCAGGCCGCCGGCGCGCAGCAGGCTGGCGAAGCGGCCGTTGCGCGAGGCGAGTTCGTTGAAGCTGCCGAGTTCCACCAACTGCCCATGATCGAGGAAGATCACGATATCCGCATCGCGGACCGTCGAGAGGCGGTGGGCGATGATGAAGGTGGTGCGGTTGCGGCGGATCTCGTCGATCGCGCATTTGATGCGTTCCTCGGTCTCGACGTCGAGGGCGCTCGTCGCCTCGTCGAGGACGAGGATCGGTGCGTTCTTGAGGATAGCGCGGGCAATGGCGATGCGCTGGCGCTCACCGCCGGAAAGCTGCGCGCCGCGCTCGCCGACCATCGTGTCGTATCCTTCGCTCTTGGCGAGGATGAATTCCTCTGCCGCCGCGGCTGCCGCGGCTTCGTGAATCTCGTGGTTGCCGGCGTTCTCGTTTCCGAGCCGGATATTCGCCTCGATCGAGCGGTTGAACATGCCGGCATCCTGGAACACGGTAGCGATCGATTGCCTCAACGACTTGCGGCTGACGGTCTTCACGTCGACGCCGTCGATAAGGATACGGCCGGAACTCGGCTCATAGACCCGCTGCAGCAGATTGAGCAGCGTCGTCTTGCCGGACCCGGTCGGGCCGACGATCGCCACGGTCTGGCCTGGCTTCACCTCGAAGGAAATGTCGTGAACGCCCTGGCCGGAAGCCGAGAAGACATAATTGACATTGTCGAAGACGATGTGTCCGTTCACATTCTCAAGATCGACAACGCCGTCATCTTCCTTGACGTCCTTGCCCGCATCCTCGAGTTCGTAGAACTTTTCGAGCTTGGCGCGGCCGTCGAATATCTGATTGACGAACTGGCTGATCTGGTCGAGCCGGCTGATCAGAAGCTGCGCGAACCCGGTGAATGCGATGATGTCGCCGACCCGCAATTCGCCACGGGAGACGAAATAGGCGCCGAGCATCAGCACGATCATCATCGAGACTGTCGAAGCCACCCGGTTCAGCGCGCTGGCGAGCGCCCACCAGTCGAGCACGGGATATTGCGCATTGAGCACCTTCGCCGCGAAATCCTGCAGGGCGCGGGCTTCCTGATGAATGCGGTTGTAGCTCTGCAACACCGCGACATTGCTGATCGAATCGCTCAGATGCGAGAAGACGTTGTGGTTGTGGGTTTCCACCGCCGTCTGGCCGGACTTGGTCTTGCGGGTGACGACGCGCCCGATGAGGAAATAGAGCACGCCGAGCGCGATCAGCACGATCGACAGGCGGACATCCATCGCAATCGCCGTCGGAATCATCAGGGCCAGCGCGACCGCCGTCGAAAGATGCTGACGCATGAATTCCAACCAAAGCGTCGCCAGCGTGTCGGACGCCCGCAGAAGCGTATGGATCACATTGGAGGAGCCGTGCGCCTGGTGCCAAGCAAGGGGCAACCCGATCACTTTCGAAAAAGACTGCTCCAGCACTTCGAGGCGCCGGCGATGAGCGAGGCGGTCAGCCTCGCGCGCCACCAGGACGAAAGCGACGATATTGAAGACCCCCAGGCCCGCCCACATGGCGAGCGTCGTCGCCGTGCCGGACCTGTCGGAAATCGACTGGATGACCTTGCCGAAGAGAATCGGTTCAGCGATCGTGACGAAGGCCAGGACGATATTGGCCGCACAAACAAAAAAGACCGGCCGCTTAGCAGGCGCAAGATACCGGAGCGCCCTCCAATAAATTTCAAGCAAAGACACGGTTGAACTCCCGAGACAGTAGGATTCTGCGACGCAGTATCAGAAGCGCTTCGAAGCGAGCAAAGGCAGTGCGTAAATGGAGGAATACGTGGAAGGTTCCGCCAAAGACAAAACAAACCCCGATTGGTGATGTAATGTTTCGTGAAATTTTAAGTATTTGACTTTAAAGGGAAAGAGTATCGATCGTGGCGAAACCATGGCGAACCTCGCAGCGTTTCTCCCGCGTGCGGTTCGAATCCGCGCGCGCTAAACCCGCCCTAAACTGTTCGTGTAGAGCAATAGCCAATCCAGCCTGAACGGCGGATGAATGCCGGGCAATACATTCCGAGAAGAGCACGGCTGCGTTCCACGTCTGTTTCGGCGAGCTTTGCCACGCTCGCCTCCTCGCCGGGATGATGCTATGGCGGCGCTCGAAAGGACCCGAGTTCATGGCTGGTGTGGAACAGATTGAGGTCGAGACCTCGGAAGCCGGTATGCGGCTCGACCGTTGGTTCAAAGTGCATTTTCCGGGCCTCGGCTTCGGTCAGCTTCAGAAGCTTTTGCGGTCGGGGCAAATCCGTGTCGACGGCGGACGGGTTAAGACGGATGCGCGCGTGCAGCCGGGGCAAGTGGTGCGCGTGCCGCCGCTTCAGGTCGATCGCAAGCAGGCCGGCGAGGACGGTTCCGGCGACCGTGCCGAATCTGGCGACGGCGAGTTGCTCGGCCGCATGCTCCTCTATGAGGATGCGAAAGTTTTCGTGCTCAACAAGCCCGCCGGGCTCGCCGTACAGGGCGGTTCGGGGGTCAGCCGCCATATCGACCAGATGCTGGAGGCCTGGCGCAACAAGAAGGGAGAGAAGCCGCGGCTTGTCCATCGTCTCGACCGGGATACGTCTGGCGTTCTGGTCATTGCGCGCACGCGCCTTGCTGCGATGAAACTCGCGACTGCGTTCCGCGAGCGCGACACGAAGAAATTCTATTGGGCGCTGGTGAAGGGCGTTCCGCGGCAAAGGCAGGGACGGATTTCGACCTGGCTGGCCAAGGAGCAGACGCCCGATGGCGACCGCATGCGCGTCGTCAAGCATGGCGAGCCCGGAGCCGATCACGCCGTCTCCAACTATAGAATAGTCGAGCAGGCCGGCCAGACCCTGTCATGGCTCGAAATGGAGCCTTATACGGGACGTACGCACCAACTGCGCGTGCACGCCGCGCAGATCGGCCACCCGATCATCGGCGATCCCAAATATTTCGAGGCGGACCAGAATTGGGAATTGCCGGGGGGCATCCAGAAGCGCCTGCATCTTCACGCGCGCCGTATCATCATCCCGCACCCCGATGGCGGCATGGTTGACGTGACGGCGCCGCTCCCCCCGCATATGCGGCAAAGCTGGAACCTGCTCGGCTTCGACGATTCGGCGGCGGAAGAGGACATGGCCTGACGAAGTGGCAAGCCATAACCAAAGGTTCCAACCTTTGACCCTTCGGCGTCGCCCTTCATCCGCCTGCCGGGCAGTTGAAAGGGGGCTGGCCGGCGCGCATATAGCCGAATGGACAAAGGAATTTCGGGCGGTGCCGTGGAACGGGTGCTGCCATCTCCGTACGGGTGAGACGATTATGCGCGATCTTCTTGATGGACTGGAGCAGGGAAAGTGGCTTTCCGACGCCGACCCGGTCAAGCGTGCGCGCAACCAGATGAAGACGCCGATGCCGAAGCGCTTCTATGCCGAAGTTTCAGTCGCGCCGGTCGAGGGCGGCTATGCGATCCATCTTGACGGTAAGCCTGTCCGCACGCCGGCAAAGGCAATGATTGTCCTGCCGACGGAAGCGGCGGCACAACTGGTCGCGGACGAATTCGCGGCGCAGGGAGAATTCATCGATTTGCGGGCGATGCCGGGCCTGCGGCTCGTGAACACCGCGATCGACGGGGTCGCGTCGGAGGCGGATGCGGTCGCCGAAGACATTCTTCGCTTCTCGTCGAGTGATCTTCTCTGTTACCGCGCCGACGCGCCGCAGGGGCTGGTCGAGCGGCAGTCACAGGCATGGGACCCTGTGCTTGATTGGGCGCGGGCCGCGCTCGGCGCGCGCTTCATCCTTACCGAGGGCGTCATGCATGTCGAGCAGCCGCGGGAGGCGATCACGGCAATTTCTCTCCATCTGCTCAGGAAAAAAGAGCCGCTCAGACTGGCCGCGCTTCATCTGATGACGTCCCTCACTGGCTCAGCCCTTCTGGCGCTGGCGGTGGAGGAAGGGGCGATTGACGCCGACGAGGCATGGTCTGCGGCGCATGTCGACGAGGACTGGAACATCGCGCAATGGGGCGAGGATGCGGAAGCTTCCGCGCGGCGGGCGGCGCGCAAAAGGGATATGATGGCAGCCGCTGCTCTTATTACGGCGATCTCAGGCTGATCTTTTCGGCCCCGGTTTCCTCTTATCGCGCTCATTTTCTGCAACCAAATGGAATGAAGCCCCGAGCGCTTCTTGGGTTTTGCCGTCATGCCGTTTAGAGCTGCCTGATACGGGAACGCAGTGGAATGGGCGTCGTTGAGGGGCATGGATGAAAAAGCAGCTATCGCTGAACCCGATGAGCACAGCCGCGCCGACATCTACGATGCGGAAGGCGTGATCCGCGAAGATTTCGTCGAGGATATCGGCAGGGCGATCAAGGCGCGCGATGCCGCGACGATGAAGCAGGAGCTCAGCGCGCTTCACGTATCCGAGATCGGCGATCTTCTTGAAGCGCTTCAGCCCGAGGAGCGCCGCTCGCTCGTGACCCTGATGGGTACGGATTTCGATTTCTCGGCGCTGACCGAGGTCGATGAAGCGATCAGGCTCGACATCGTCGAGCATATGCCGAATGAGCAGATCGCCGCAGCGGTCCAGGAACTCGCCTCGGACGATGCGGTCTACATCCTGGAAGACCTCGATGAGGCGGATCGCGACGAAATCCTCGACAATCTGCCGTTTACCGAACGGGTGCGGCTCAGGCGGTCTCTCGACTATCCAGAAGAGACGGCTGGCCGCCGGATGCAGACCGAGTTCATTGCGGTGCCGGCCTTCTGGACGGTTGGCCAGACGATCGACTATCTGCGTGAGGAGCAGAACCTTCCTGAACGGTTCTCTCAGATCTTCGTCGTCGATCCGAGCTTTCGGCTCCTTGGCGCGGTCGATCTTGATCGCGTCCTGCGGACCAAAAGGATCGCCAAGGTCGAGGAGATCATGCACGAAACGCGCTTCGCTATCCCCGCCACCATGGACCAGGAAGAGGCGGCCCGCGAATTCGAGCAATATGATCTCCTCTCGGCAGCGGTCGTTGACGAGAACGATCGCCTCGTCGGCGTGCTGACGATCGATGACGTGGTGGACGTCATCCAGCAGGAGGCGGAGGAGGATCTGATGCGCATGGGCGGCGTCGGCGACGAGGAATTGTCCGACACCGTCATCACGACTTCGCGCATGCGCGTGCCCTGGCTGGTTGTCAACCTGCTGACGGCCTTTCTGGCGGCGGCGGTCATCGGCCTTTTCGATCACACGATCGAGCATGTTGTCGCGCTCGCGGTTTTGATGCCGATCGTCGCGGGCATGGGTGGGAACGCCGCCTCGCAGACGATGACGGTGACGGTGCGCGCGCTGGCGACGCGCGATCTCGATATCTACAACGCCGCCCGCATCATCCGCCGCGAAACCATCGTCGGCTTCCTGAACGGCGTTATCTTCGCCGTCCTGATCGGCCTCGTCGCGTGGCTGTGGTTCAGGGATGCCAATCTGGGCGGGATCATCGCGGCGGCGATGATCATCAACATGCTCGCCGCGGCGCTGGGCGGCATTTTGATCCCGCTTGTTCTCGACAAGGCAGGCGTCGATCCCGCGGTCGCCTCGACGGTCTTCGTCACCACCGTGACCGATGTCGTCGGCTTCTTCTCATTCCTTGGCTTGGCCACGTGGTGGTACGGGCTGGCGGCCTGATCAGCAGCAGGCTTCGATCGCCGTCACGACCGTCTCGGGAACGGAAATCCCCTCCCGCATGGCGCGGGCGCGCGCCTCGCCTTTACCCATTCCGGGAACATGGACGCCGTGCTCTCCCGCGAGCCGCTGCAACTGCGCCTTCATCCGCTCCTCGAAATCCGGAGCGAATAGGGCGGGTGCGATGGCAAGCACGAATAGGCCCGAACCGGGGCTTTCGCTGCCCTGCGTGAAGGAAGGCGCGTCGAGCGACCAGTTCGCGCCGGAGAGCCCAGCCGCGAGAACTTCCACCATCAGCGCGATGTTGGCGCCGCGCGCGCCGCCAAAGGCGAGCAGCGCGCCCTTGACCGCAGCGTTGGCGTCGGTCGTCGGATTGCCATCCCCATCGAGCGCCCATCCTTCCGGCAAGGCGCGCCCCTCCGCCGCGGCCTTCCTGATCGAGACGAAGGCGGTGGCGCTCGACGCCTGGTCAATGAGGAGCGGCGGTCCTTCCGCCTGCGGAGCGGCGAAGGCCATCGGATTGGTGCAGTAGACGCGCGACTTCCCCCCGGAGCCGGCGAGCAGGGCAGGGCCGTTGGTAGCGGCAAAGGAGACCACCCCTTCCGCGGCGAGGCGGCCGGCAAAATAGCCGAGCGCGCCGCAGGTGTATGCGCCGCGCTGGCTGAACAATGAAAGGCCGAATTGTTTCGCGGTCTCTGCGACATCGTCGAAAGCGCGGTCGAAAGCTGTATGAGCGGCCCCGCCATGGGCATCCGAAAGGATGATCGCCGGCGCTGGTCGCGAAATTTCCGGCTCGGCATCGCCCTTTATGCGTCCGGCCTTCAGCGCTTCGAGATAATCGATGAAATGGGCAAGGCCGACGCTCGGCATTCCTTCCGCTTCGGCTGCGACGGCGGAACGCGCGAGCGAGAGGGCCATTTCCCGATTTGCCCCGCACCGGGTCGCGGCGCGGATGCAGAGTTCTTCAGCCTCCTTCATCGAGAGCAGCCGTGTTATCGATGCCATGCCGAATTCCTCTCGCATTTGAAGCAGCATTCTCCGGAGAGATATCTTCTTTGGGGCCAAGTGGCCAACTCCGGCGCGACCAGTCCCGTTTGACTCTTACGTAAATGCGATGCGAAATAGCGGTAAATTCAATCCCGGAGCGGGAGCATGCGGGAATATTATTCGATTACCGAGCTGACGCGCGAATTCGGCATATCCACCCGCACGCTGCGCTTCTACGAGGATGAAGGGCTGATCAAGCCCGTACGGCGCGGCAGGACGCGGCTGTTCCGCTCGTCCGATCGTCAGCTCGTACGCCAGATCCTGCGCGGCAAGAG
>JBQCEL010000307.1:0-7040 GCA_051960255.1 Rhizobiaceae bacterium | reverse complement strand
TTGCAAAGGCCGCGCAAAGGCATCATGTGATCGGCAGGCACGAAGAGACAAGCATGAGCGGCATCGAATCTCCCTGCATCCTGGTCTGTTCCATCGATATGAAGACCGGCTATTGCTTCGGTTGCGGCCGCACGCGCGAGGAAATCAGCGCCTGGCTGACGATGACGCCGGGAGAGCGCAGCGCCGTCATGGCGACGCTGCCGGCGCGGCTCGAAACGGTAGAGCGGCGGCCCCGGCGCGAAACGCGGCGCGCACGCATGGCGCGGGAACGCGGGTCCGCATGATCTCGATGCGCAACCGTCTCCTTCTTCTCATCCTCGCGATCATCGGCATCGCGGTCGCGCTTCTCGCCTGGAACAACAACGCTGGCGAGACTTTCGGCATCGACAACGAGCAGTTCGGACAATCGGCCTATCTCGCCGTCTGGGGTCTGGTCATCGCAGCCGGCCTTTTCGGCATGCGGCGGCGCATGGGCGATGTCGCGCGCCATCTGGTACTGTGGCTGGCGATCCTCTTCGCCCTCGTGGCCGGCTATCAATATCGCTACGAATTGCAGGATTTCGCCAGCCGCATCACCGCCGGATTGGTTCCGGGCAGTCCGATTTCCTTCGTCGGGCGCGACGGAGAGAGAAGCGTGACGCTCGACAAATTCGACAACGGCCATTTCGGCGTCCGCGCCAGCGTCAACGGCGCCACCATTCCGATGATCATCGATACAGGGGCGACGACGACGGTTCTTTCCGCGCGGGACGCCCGCCGGGCGGGCATCGACACGAAGGATCTTTCCTATTCGGTCCCTGTGACGACCGCGAATGGCCGCGCCAACGCCGCGACCGCGAGCGTGAGGGAAATCCGCATCGGGGCCATCGTGCGGCGGCATATGCAGGTGCTCGTCGCCCCGCCCGGCAGCCTCGGACAGAGCCTGCTCGGCATGAATTTCCTCAATTCGCTGTCCGGATTCGAGGTGCGCGGCGAGAGGATGATCCTGCGCGATTAGAGCATGATCCGGAAAAGTGGATCCCGGTTTTCCGAAAAGATCATGCTTTGGTCATGAAGGTTCCTCAGGCGGCAACACGCAATTGCTCGACGGCCGCGAAGGCGGCGCGCAGCACATCCGGACCGGCGCCCGCCCGCGTCGCTTCCGTCGAGAGGATTTGTCGATAGCGCCGCGCGCCGGGGAGGCCTTGGAACAAGCCGACCATGTGCCGCGCGACATGCCCAAGCCGACCGCCGGCGGCGATATGCGCTTCGGCATAATCCGCCATGGCCTCGATGAGCCGGCCGTAATCCAAACCGCCTGCCTGCCGGCCGATGAGATCGTCCGCGCCGGCAAGAATGAGCGGGTACTGGTAGGCGGCGCGCCCGAGCATGACACCGTCCACCCGGTCGAGATGCCGGCGGCATTCCTCAAGCGAGGCGATGCCGCCATTGATGCCAATAAAACGCCCCTGATATTTGTCCTTCAGCCGATAGACGCGGTCATAGTCGAGCGGCGGGATATCGCGGTTTTCCCTCGGGCTCAGCCCCTGCAGCCATGCTTTGCGCGCATGCACCCAAAGCGCGTCGGCGCCGGCCTCGAAAACCTTCTCCGCCAGGTCGTCGAGCGCAACCTTCGGGTCCTGCTCATCGACGCCGATGCGGCATTTCACCGTAACGGGAATGGAAACCGCCCGCTTCATCGCTTCGACGCAATCGGCGACGAGATCCGGCGTCTTCATTAGGCAGGCGCCGAAGGCGCCGGATTGCACCCGGTCCGACGGGCAGCCGACATTGAGATTGATTTCGTGATAGCCGAAAGCCTCGCCGACGGAGGCGGCAGCGGCCAGTTTGGCCGGATCGGAACCGCCGAGTTGCAGCGCGATCGGCTGTTCCTCGGGCGAAAAGCCGAGCAGCCGCGCCCGGTCGCCATGGATCACCGCATCGGCCACCACCATTTCGGTATAAAGCAGCGCATGGCGCGTCAGCTGGCGATGGAAGAAGCGGCAATGCCTGTCCGTCCAATCCATCATTGGGGCGACGGCAATGATGGAAGGCCCGGATTTCCCCGCCTTTTCGTACAAAGAACCCAATTACCCGCCGCTCCTGCTGCTTCCGTCGTGATCCTCTCCTCGCATATATATCACGCCGATGTCACGCGCGGGGACGATCCTTTTTCAATTCAAGCTCCAGCACGGTGAGGCCGAGGGATCGGGCGTCCTTTTCCATCAGGCCATCGAATTCAATGGCGCATCCCTGCTGCAACGCGGCATTGACGACCATCTCCTCAATATCTTCCCGCGCGATATTCTCGTCGGCGTTGCGCACTCGCACCCTCTCCGCGACCACGCGCACATTGACGACGCTGTTGCGTTCTATTTCGGCTCTGACGCTCATCAAAACGTCGCCTCGCAGCTGTTTGGAAAGAAATGACACCATCGTCCTGCCTTTCTTGGCGGGGACGCCAAAATTATCTCCATCATGCGCCGACATTGACGGACCTGCAAGAGAATTGTAGAAATTATTGAATGTATACATATAGTTAGTCCTTATCGACAAAGACGTCTTTTGAGCTCTTTCCGTCGATTGAGCGGCTTACTCATTCGATTAGGACGCCCGCCCCGGAACTCGCATGGAGCATTTTGCGTTGTTTACTCATTCCACTCATTGTCGTTATGAAGGAGGCAACAATGGCTGAACTCGAACGACCGGAACGATTGCAGATCATGCTGAGCGCCGAGGAATTGACGGCGCTGGAAAACTGGCGTTTTGAACAGCGCATGCCAAGTCGGGCCGCTGCGGTTCGCGAATTACTGCGCAGAGGCCTCGCGGCGGAAGGCATGCTGCGCGGCCAGGGACTGAAATCGCAGGATTTCGGCGTTCTTGGCTCACGCGCAAAGCATGATGGGAATGGCTCGGCGTCCGATTAGACCGCCCGATGGGAATTCACCCGGCGGCGAGCGTCGCCGCCGGAAAGGTCAAGGAAATCTATCAATCAGGCTCGGCATCATGCACGCGAAGGATTTCCGGCCTCCGCGAAGGACGCCACCGTTGCGAGCGCGCCGTCGAGCATCTTGCCCTTCTCGTCCTGGAGGGCTGCTTCCCTCAGACGCCGCAGCCAATCGGCGGCGTCGAACCGGCCATCAAGTATAGGGAGAGCGGAGAGAACACGGTCGAATTTGGACAGGCCGCGAGCGTGCGTATCGCTGTAGCCCTTGACCAGACGCCGGCATTTAAGGATCTCGACGGCGAGGTCGTAGTTTGTCTCCGCGCGCGCCAAGGCCATGGCGTACCATTGCTCGATATGGGCGGTTTCAACGCGATGGCGCAACAGCCGCCGCCGCCAGCGGCGCAGACCTGCGATCGCCCATAGCGTCGAAAAACCGAAGATCCCATCGGTGCGAATGTGCCGGCCTTTGTTGAGGCGCTTGTCGAGCCATTTTGCGAGGCCGGGCCGGGCTTCGATCCAACTGCCAAAGCCGGCCGGCATCGTGCCGCAAAACTCCTCGATGCGCGGATGGAAATATTCGGTGACATGCAGGACGGCATCCTCGCCGACGCCGATCTCGCGGCGCACGCGCGCCGATCGGGTCGAGCGCGTCTTTAAGTCGGCGACGCGGATGATGTCGTCATAGCACATGGCGTTGGCGAGATATTTCGCCGCCGCTATCGACAATTCATATCCCCTGCTCTCGGCATCGCGCGCGACAGCCCCATCGAGCCGATCGAGATATTCCGCGCCATATTCAGCGTCCTGATAATCGACGACCTTGCGCGCGCCGAGCTTGGCCATTTCCTGCACCGGGGCCGGCAGCCCAGTGATCCTGTCGAGGATCTTTTGCCACGCGGCGACCAGATGCGGCGCACCCTCGGCTTTGCGCAACGGCTTTCGTCCGGACGGTTCTGCCGCCTCTTCCGCCCGCTCGCCCTGCTGAGCCCTCTCGCAAGCCTTGCGAAAGGCTTTCAGGCTGGCCTCGACGCCGCGGCCGGAGGCGCGGATCGTCTCCTCGAAGCTTTCACGGGCAAAGGGAAGCACGCCGGCGCCGGCAAGGGCGCCGAACAGGCTTGCGGAGATGACGCTCCCGGCCTCGACCGCGATCCTTTCCATATCGAAGGAAACGAACTTCCTAGCTGCCTTCAGCGCCGCCGCCTTGACCTCGTCCGAATTGCCGCGCCCGTCGCCGGGCACGATCTTCTCGGAAACAGCGGCGATGCGGTGGGCCGAGGCGATCAGCGCCGTGCGGTCCGGCGTGACGAAGCCCCGCATGATGGCGCGCCCGGCTTCCATCAGTTCGGCGGCGATCAGGATATCGACATCGCCCGGCGCTGGTGAAAGCGAGAAGACCGGCTGGCGGCCGCGATCGGGGCACATCTCGACATAGTAGATGGTCGCGCCGGTGCGCTGGGCGACGCCCGCGACGGAGGTCGATTGCGCCCGGTAGCCGTTGCGTTCGGCGACATCGACGATCCAGTCGGTGAGGACGCCCCCGCCCTGCCCGCCAACGGCGAGCGTAGCGATGCTGATGATGCGGTCCGTATCAGTTGTTTCGCGATGCGGGACGAGCGGAGCGTTCATTTCAAATCTCTGCGAAGCGGATGCGGCGGCGCTCGCGCCGGGCCTGCAGCCACGAAATCACACGCCGCCGCAGCCGGTCGGCAAGGCGCTCCATGCCGGTCGGATTATGCACCGTATCGGCGCGGTAGAAGGACGGGCAGAGCACGGCCGCATCCGCCACCTCGCCGCAATTGCCGCAGCCGACGCAACTTTGGTCGATATGGGCGACCGGATCGTCGCGCAGCGGGTCGTCGAGCGCCTTGACCGAGAGGGACGGGCAGCCGGACAGCCGCATACAGGCGTGATCGCCGGTGCAGACATCCTCATCGACGCCGAAGCGCGGCTTGACGACGCGCTCGCCGCCCTTGATCGCCTTGTGCAAGAGCGGCCGTTCGCGACGCTGACGGTTGAGCATGCATTCCGACGAGGCGACGATGACTTTCGGCCCTTTTTCGGGCGTCGTCAGCGCCTCCTTCAGCGTGTCGCGCATCTTCGTCACGTCATAGGTGCGGTCGATCTGGCGCACCCATTTCGCGCCCATGCCCTTCACGGCTTCGGTGATGGGATGCTTGGTCGATTTCGTCTTGTTGTTGGCGCGTGAGGACAGGATGTCCTGACCGCCGGTCGCCGCGGAATAGTAATTCTCGATGATGACGATGACGCCATCGTTCTTGTTGAAGACGGCATTGCCGATCGATGAGGTCAGGCCGTTGTGCCAAAAACCGCCGTCCCCAACGAAGGAGATCGAGCGCCGCTTGGCGTCCGGCGCATTGAAGGCCGAGGCCGACGCCGGCCCCAGCCCGTAGCCCATGGTCGTCGCGCCAAGCTCGAAGGGCGGCATGATCGAGAAGAGATGGCAGCCGATATCGGAGGCGATGTGATGGGGGCCGAGTTCCTGCTCGACCAGTTTCGTCGCCGCGAAGATCGGCCTTTCCGGGCAGCCGGTGCAGAAGCCGGGCGGACGGCCCGGCACGGCGCAGGCGAGGTTCGGCAGTTCGATCGCGCGAAAGGGTTCGTTCGGCGCGCGATCCCTGTCGGAAAGCATCTCCGGCGAAAAGGCGCGGATGAAGGCGCCGATGCCGTCGAGCATGACCTGCCCGGTATATTCGCCGGCCATCGGCAGATAGTCCTTGCCGGCCAGCTTCGTCGTGGCTCCGGCCTTGTAGAGCATCGCGGCAAAAGCCTGCTCGATATAGTTCGGCTGGCCTTCCTCGACCACGAGCACGGCATCCTTGTCGCGGCAGAAATCGAGAAATTCGTCGTCGATCAGCGGATAGACGGCATTCAGGACGTAGAGCGGCACATCCGTGTCGCCATAGATGTCGGAAAGGCCGAGGCGCTGCAGGGCGCGAACGACGCCATTGTACATGCCGCCCTGCATAACGATGCCGATCTTGCCGGTCTCGGGTCCGAAGAACTCGTTGACCTTATGGGCGCGGATGTAATCGACGGCTGCGGGCCAGCGCTTCTCGATCTTCTCCTTCTCGTGCAGGAAGGAGGCCGGCGGCAGCACGATGCGCTGGGTGTCGCGCATCGGCCTTTCCAGCGCGTCCGCCACCGTCATGGACGGCCGCTGGTTGTCGCTCGCCGTAAAACTGCCGTGGACATGGCAGCAGCGGATACGGACTTCCATCATCACCGGCGTGTTCGAGGTTTCCGAGAGCTCGAAACCGTGGCGTACCGTCCTGACGATGGTCGGCAGGTCGGGCCGTGGGTCGAGCAGCCAGAGCTGGCTCTTCATCGCGAAGGCATGGCTACGCTCCTGCATGATCGAAGAGCCTTCGCCATAGTCCTCGCCGACGATAATCAGCGCGCCGCCGGTAACGCCGCCGGAGGCGAGGTTGGAAAGCGCGTCGGAAGCGACATTGGTGCCGACCGTCGATTTAAAGGTCGCCGCGCCCCGGATCGGATAATGGACGGAGGCGGCGAGCATCGCGGCGGCGGTGGCCTCAGAGGCGCTTGCCTCGAAATGAACGCCGAGTTCGCCCAGAATATCCTGCGCGTCGGAGAGCACGTCCATCAAATGGCTGATCGGCGCGCCCTGGTAGCCGCCGACATAGCCGACGCCGCATTCGAGCAGCGCCTTGGTGATGGCGAGAATGCCTTCGCCGCGGAATTCCTCACCTTCCCCGAGGCGGAGCTTCTCGACTTCCCTGGCAAATGACCGCTCAGCCATGGTTCGCCTCCTTACGGCTTGACGGGCGGATGACCTCGGTAGCCATCGCATAATGGAAATTGCCGCCTTGAAAAGGCGGGAGCCGCTCGAAATCAGCGCGCATCTCATGACGGACCGGCGAATGCAACGCCTCCGTCAGCACTTCGGCGCTGTCGAACATGATGCGGTTGCGCTGCATGTGCCGGGTTCGTTGCCACGGCATGGCGTCGATCCAGTCGATACGCGTCAAGACCTCGATCTCGCGAACGCCCGGAAGGCGGGCCATGAGGGGCGGATGGTTCGTCAGATAGTGGGCGTGCCATTCATGAACATCGTCGGCTGGTCCCGGGTAGT
>JBQCEL010000306.1:0-14421 GCA_051960255.1 Rhizobiaceae bacterium | reverse complement strand
AGAAACCGTTATAGATCAGCTCTGCATAGCGCGGCATCAACTCGTCCTTGAGATGCGCCGCGCCCCGGTCGAGCGTGATCGATTCCATCGCCCGATGCGCGGCGATCAGGATCGTGCCCCCCGGCGTCTCGTAAACGCCGCGCGATTTCATGCCGACGAAGCGGTTCTCGACCAGGTCGATGCGGCCGATGCCGTTGTCGCGCCCGAGATCGTTGAGCGCTGCGAGCAGCGTCGCCGGCGACATCGCCTTGCCGTTCAGCGCGACGGCGTCGCCACGTTTGAAGTCGATGCTGATTTCCGTCACCTTGTCGGGCGCATCCATCGGCGAAATCGTCCGCTGATGCACATATTCCGGCGGTTCCCTCCATGGGTCTTCCAGCACCTTTCCCTCGGAGGAAGAGTGCAGCAGGTTGGCGTCGACCGAGAAGGGCGCATCGCCGCGCTTGTCCTTCGGCACGGGGATCTGGTGCTGCTCGGCGAAATTCAGGAGATCGGTGCGCGACTTGAAGGACCAGTCGCGCCAAGGCGCGATCACCTTTATGTCGGGATTGAGCGCATAGGCGGAGAGTTCGAACCGCACCTGGTCGTTGCCCTTGCCGGTGGCGCCATGCGCGATAGCGTCGGCGCCGGTCTCCCTGGCGATCTCGACCAGATGCTTGGAGATCAGCGGCCGGGCGATCGAGGTGCCGAGGAGGTAAACCCCCTCATAAAGCGCATTGGCGCGGAACATCGGGAAGACGAAATCCTTCACGAATTCCTCGCGCACATCGACGATGCGGATATCCTTGATGCCAAGCATCTCGGCCTTCTTGCGCGCCGGCTCGAGCTCGCCCCCCTGGCCGAGATCGGCGGTGAAGGTGACAACTTCGGCGCCAAGCTCCGTTTGCAGCCATTTCAGGATGATGGATGTGTCGAGCCCGCCGGAATAGGCGAGGACAACCTTCTTCACGTCGCTATGCTTGGCCATTCGTCTCCGCTCCGCGCAAGAGCATTCATGTGATGATCGCATCACATATCAGGAATGGATAGCCGGGCAAGAGGCTGAAGGGAATCCGTCAAGCGCGATCGGAGAATCGCGGAAGATCGTCCCGCCGTTCGAGGTGAAAGCGGGACGGCGGACGCCATCCCGCTTCCCTTATTTCCGCTGGACACCTCTATTGCACGGTCATGCGCATCTTGTCGCGATTGGCGGCATAGGTGGCTTTGTCGTAGGCCGGCTGCTTCTGCAACTGATCCTTGGTCAGCGGCGTGTAAAGATATTTCTTGCCGTTCTTGTCGGCGAGGAACTGCAGATTGGTCATACCGATCGCGACCTTTTTGGAGCCCATGCCGAGGAAGCCGCCGACGTCGACGACGATCGCATCGATTTTGCCGTCCTTGTTGAGAACCACATCGCTGATCGAGCCGAGATCGGCGTCGTTGGCGCCATAGACTCTTGTTCCGATCAAATCGTTGGCGCTGATGGTGGTGATATTGATTTTTTTGAGGGAATTCTTGTCGATTGCGCCGGTGGTATCGCCGGTGTTCGGGGAGATGTTGGCGGCGCTCGAACCGGGCGCTGTGGGCGCAGCGCCGGACCCCGATGCCGTCATCCCGCCATTTGCGGGTCCGGGATTGTTGCGGGCTGTTCCCGTCCCAGCCACGGGACCGGCTTCGTAAGCCGAACGATCAAAGTCGGGCAGCGATTTCAATTGGTCGGCACTCGTCGGGACCACGATGGTCCACGCCCCATCGTGCTGTTCCCATTTGACCTGGCTGTAGTCGATGGCGACGTTTTTGGCCCCCATCCCGAGGAAGCCGCCGACGCCGACGATAACCGACCGGACCTTGCCGTCCCTGCCGATGACGATATCATTGACATCGCCGATATTCTTCGCGTTCTTGCCATTGCCGTTGTAGACGGATTTGCCCATCAGCTGCGTCGCCAGATGATCGCCTTCCTTGCTCGCGCTTTTGGGCCGCATCTCGGCCGCGGGTTTCATGCCCGGAGGGTTAGCGGGCTGGCTCTGCTGCTGTTTGGATGACGCGGCAGGCGCATTCGGGGTCTGGGCAATCGCGCCGGTCGCGATCATCGAAGCGACGGCGGTGGTCGCAAAAAGAATCCGGATCATCGTATTCGCTCCTGTTCTGATGCAGGCGAGCCTCCGGTCGGATGACGAAAAGGAACCTCAGCGCTGCCTGTATCGTGACCGAACGTCGCTCTCCCCGACAGGTTCCCGCCTGTCCGCCCCCTCCTTCCAAGGAACCTTCCCGGTCAGCATGCGTTTGCGCGGTCGCGGGATGAGCGAAGAAAGCAGAGGATTCATGAAACCTGAGCACGTGCGGTAATGCGGTTTTTGGCTGTCTTGAACAAGGATGGCGGCACCCTCCGCACGACCGATCTCCACGCCCTCTCCGGACGGATGGAGGCGATCCTGACAGGGCATGGGCATTCGGTCGCCATCAGGATCGTTTCGGGCAAGGAAGTGACGGAGGCGTTGCGAAAAGCCGCTTCGGACAGGGCGGCCGATGTCCTCCTCGCCGGCGGCGGCGACGGAACCATATCCGCCGCGGCGGCTTGCGTGATGAACAGCGACACGGCGCTGGCTGTCCTGCCCGCGGGCACGATGAACCTGTTCGCGCGGTCACTGGCCATACCGCTCGTTCTGGACCAGGCGCTGGAGGCTTTCGCAACGGGAAGGGTAAGGGCCGTCGACATGGGAAGCGCGAACGGCCGCCCTTTCGTGCATCAATTCTCGGTCGGAATGCATGCCCGTCTTGTCGAATTGCGCTCCCGCATGGAGTTTTCATCCAAGCTCGGCAAGATGCACGCATCGCTGAAGGCGATGATCGACACGATCCGCAGCCCCTCCTCGCTTCGCGTGATCCTCTCGATGGACGGCGCGGAAATCAGCGCCACGACCGCCGGCATATCCGTTTCGAACAATCTTTATGGCGAGGGCCATCTGCCTTTCGCCGATTACCCGGATGGCGGCGTGCTCGGCATCTATGTCAGCAATGCGGGAAGGAGATGGGATCTTTTGCGCCTGTGCTTTAACATCGGCATCGGCCGCTGGAAGGAAAACCAGCAAATAAAGATCCATCAGGCGGACGCCGTCACCTTGCGCATTGAGACCATGAAGCGGGCCCACTCTGCGGTTATGGACGGCGAACTCCGTCGGCTCGATCAGGAAACGACGCTTCGCATCCATCCGGGCTCATTGAAGGTCCTTGTTCCCGCGGATCCTCCGCTTTGATTCCGCAGGTTTCACTGGCCCTGCTGCAATGTCTTTCCGGGCTGGCGCGGCGTCGTGTCGTTGTTGTATCGCGCCGCCGCCCAAAGAGCCGCAACGGCCAACGCGAGGCCGACGACCAGCACGATAAGAAGACGCATGCCCCATCGGCCCTGCTTCGCCTTTTCTTCCGTGATCTTCTTGTCCATCAGCTCAACCTCGCAATCGTAGCGTCGAAGGGACGGAGTTTCCAATGGAAGCCGTGAAGGCGGTCAAAGTTCCCGAAATTGACTTCGCGGGGGTTTTCAAGCCCGGTTGCCGCGCCTAGTTAGGAGATGGAATAGCGGGTTTGGCGTCGTTGGCTCGGGAAATAGAAAAACGTGGATCGTTGCCGGAAGAGGTGCGCCGGGTGGTGCGCGATACGGCGCGAGTGGACATGCTTCGGCAAATCGAGGAATCCGCGGCTGGAAGGGATTCCGATTTCGAAGCCCTGACGAGTCTCGCCGCCTCGCTGTTCGGCTCCCCCTCCGCTTATATCAGCCTCGTCGGCGCTGAGCGCCAGCAATTCCGGTCTTGCCGTGGACTGGAGCTGGAGGAAACGCCTGTTTCGCTCTCGTTTTGCGCCTATACGATCGGTCAGCCCGGCTTGATGGTCGTCGAGGACGCCGCATCCGACGCCAGGTTCTCCGGCATCCCGTTCGTAACTGGCGCGCCGTTCATTCGCTTCTACGCTGGCGCGCCGATTACGGTGCGCGGGCAACGGATCGGGACCCTCTGCGTTGTCGACAGCGAACCGCATGGCTACCCCGCTCCTTCGCAGCTCGAACAGCTGGCGAACCTCGCCCTGCTCGCCGCAAGCCTGATGGACCTCAAGGAAACAAAGCGAAAGGGCGAGAGGGCGCAACGTGATCTGCTGCGGGAGGAGAAGCGCCATGCCCTGGCCCTGAAGGCCTCCTCCGTTGCAAGCTGGGTATGGCACGTCAGGACCGGGAAGATCGAGTGCGATGACCTTCTTCCCCGGCTTTTCGATCTGCCGCCGGCCGGCAGGATCACGGCTTCGGACATCTTTCGCCGCGTCGACCCGCGCGACGCGCGCAAGACGGAGGAGCGGCTGCGCGAAGCGCTGGCGAGCGAAGAAGATTACGTCGCCGAGTTCAGGCTGCGGCGCTCCTCTCCGCCGCGCTGGATAGCCGGTCGCGGTCGGGTCGTGGAAAGGGACGAGGCGGGCAAGCCGCTTCTCATTATCGGCGTGAACTTCGATATCTCCGAGCAAAAATCGGCGGAGGAGAGGCAGAGGCTGCTCCTTCGGGAGCTCAATCACCGCGTCAAGAATACGCTGGCGACGGTTCAGGCGCTCGCTTCGCAAACAGTACGGCATGCCAGCGAGCCAAAGCATTTTCTGGAAGGGTTCGGCAGCCGGCTGCAGGCGCTCGGCGCCGCTCACAATCTCCTGACGGACCGCGAATGGCGCGATATCGACCTCGGCGACCTGGTCAAGCTGGAGGTTATGCCCTTCCTCAAGGATGAGGAAAGCCGCATCCGCATCAGCGGACGGCAGGTCTTCCTGTCGCCCGACCAGGCGGTCGCCATCGGCCTCATCCTTCACGAACTGGCCGACAATGCCATCAAATATGGCGCGCTTTCCACGGCCAACGGTCACGTCGAGCTCGACTGGCGCGTCTTGCGCGTTGCGGAAGGCGAGCGCCTCGTTCTCGCCTGGCAGGAGCGCGGCGGCCCGTCGGTAACGCCGCCCGAAAAATATGGCTTCGGCTCCATCCTGATCCAGAGAAGCCTCGGCAAGGTCCTGTCTTCCGGCGTGAGGCACGATTTCGCCCCGACGGGCGTCGAGGCCGAAATCTCCCTTCTTCTGGAGACGAACTGAATTCGACGGTCGCACCAGAGCAATTCCAGCAAAAGTGCACAGCGGTTTTGCGTTCGGAATTGCGTAAAAACAATGAGATAGAGCATTTTCGCGATTCGGAGAAAAGCGGAAATGCTCTAAAGGCGCCGACGCTCTTCACGATGCCGAACCGCTCCCCTCATCATCGGACGGACCGCCGGTATTCTCCTTGTAGATCATATAGGCGATGAAGGCGACGACCGGCGCGAGAAGTTCGGCCAGGCCGGTGCGCGAGCGCAGGAGCGTCGGCAGGAGCGCCAGCGCCGCGGCGAGCAGACTGGACATCTGCGCCGCGCGCCTTTCCTTCGCCCTTCGCTTCTCGGAAATTGCGCTGGCGATCTCATGGATTCCGAAGATAAGGACCGCCAGAACGACGAAGCAGATGCCGAAGCCCAGCGAGGCGACGAAACTGCCATAGCGTTCGGCGGCGGCGATATAGCCGGCGCCGATCAGAAATCCCACGCCGCACAGGAACGCCGCCAGCGCCAGCAGATACGCGATCGCGGCGTTTCTTGCACGTTTGAGAAAAAGCGAGGGCTCCAGATTGATGATGCTGGAAAGCAGTGTCCCCCACATATCGCCTCACCTGCGGGTGAGAACGGCGAGCAGGAAACCGGCGCCCAGCGCACATGCCAGCGCGGTCATCGGTTTTTCCCGCACGGTGGCCATCATTTGCGCCTCGATGTCGCTGGCATTGGCCTTGAGATCGTCAAAGGTGATCTCGCCTTGCGATTTCAGGTGATCGACGCCGGCCGAGGCGGCCTTCTTCGCCGCATCGAAGGATTGGCCGCCGGAACGGGCGATCTGTTCCTTGAGAGTGGCTATCTCCTCCTTCAGCACATCGATCTGCGCGTAAAAATCCTCCGATGCAGCCTGGCGGCGTTGCTCCGCCTCGGCGCGTTTCGCCGCGTTCGCAAGTGTCTCGCTCGCGGCGCTTGGCTTTGATGTACCGGATCCTTGCGTAGGCATAAGTCGCTCCCTTGTTTGTCAGTGATGAACGCAAGCCCAACGTGCAGGTTCCATACAGGAACAAAGGGGATGAAAGAGCGTTCTTATCGGCGTGTCCAGCCGGAATTTGCCCGCTCTCATGAACAGGCCCCTTCGCAAGAGACCTCCGGTGGTCCGTCTTCCGCCGAAATCGAATGCGGAGCGCGTGCTTGGCGTCTCGTCCCAGCTCGCAACGATCCTCATCGGCCTCGTGGCGTTCGTCGCCGCGTTGCAATATGGCAAGCTCGTGCTCGAACCGCTGATGCTCGGCATCGTGCTCGGGCTGATGTTCGGGCCGGTGGCGACGAGAATGGAACGTCACGGCCTCCCCGAGGCGATTTCGGCTTTGGTCATCGTCTTCATCTTCCTCGTGGTGCTCGCAATATTCGTTCTGGCCCTTGCCGCGCCGCTGTCGTTCTGGATCGGAAAGCTGCCACAGATCTGGAAACAGTTGCAGTTCCATCTTTCGCAGTTGCAGGAGCCGCTAAACACCATCCGCCATATGCGCGAGCAGTTGCGCGGCGCGACTGGCGGCTCGAACGTAACGGTGAATGTGGACGAAGGGTTGCCGGTCGGCAGCGTGGTGGAACTCGCGCCCGCGGTCATCGCGCAGATCCTCGTCTTCTTTGCCAGCCTCTATTTCTTCGTCGCCACGCGCCACGCGACGCGAAAAGCCATTCTCGCGCTGTGCCTGAAGCGGCGCCTGCGCTGGCGCGCGGCTCACATTTTCCGCGACGTCGAACATCTTGTCTCGCGTTATCTCCTCTCGATAACAGCGATCAATTTCTGCATGGGAATAGCCGTCGCGCTGGTGCTATGGCTGATCGGCGTGCCTCAAGCGGCGATGTGGGGGGCGCTGGCCGGGCTTCTGAACTTCGTCATTTATGTCGGCCCGGCGCTCATGGCGATCATTCTGCTTGGCGTCGGCATCGTCACCTATGACAGCTTTCTTGCGTGCCTCCTGCCTCCGGCGGCCTTCCTTCTCCTGCACCTCACGGAATCGCAATTCGTGACGCCGACCATCCTGGGTCGAACCCTCACGATGAACCCGTTCGTCATCTTCCTTGCCCTGGCTTTCTGGATCTGGATATGGGGGCCGATCGGCGGCTTTATCGCCATCCCCGCGCTTCTCATCATCTATGCGATCGCCAGCAACATACTGCCCGGCGTCGCTTGGGAGACGCAGGAAGAGCAGATTGCGCGCGTCACCGGAAGAAAACACTTCCGCCGCGTCTGACCGTTCAGAGGATCGGCCGCTTCTCGTGGATATCGGGAGCCCAGCCCGCTATTTCCGTCAGCTTCTCGAACTCCAGAACCTGGCAGCCGCCGTCGCGCCAGAGGATCAGTCTGGCATTGATCAGCCTGCGGATCGTCTTGTTGGTGTGGACCAGCGAGAGGCCGAGCGTATCGGCCATATGCTGCTGCGTCATCGGGATGGCGAAACCGCGCCTGGCGTCGAGACCGATCGTGACAGCCCGGTGATGCAGGAAGGCGATCAGATAGGCGGCGCGTTCGAGCGCCTTTCGCCTGCCGACGCTCAGCATGTTCTCGTCGACCATCTGCTCCTCGCGCGCGGCGAGCCAGGTGATGTCATAAGCGAGCCCGGGATAGTTGCGGTAGAGATCCTCCAACTGGTCGCGTTCGAAGACGCAGAGGAGCATCGGCGACAGCGCCTCGACCGAGTGCTGCATCTCCTCCATGACGGCGCTCTGCAAGCCGATCAGATCGCCGGGAAGCGCATAGTTCAGGATCTGGCGGCGGCCGTCCGGCAGAAGCTTGTAACGGAATCCCCAGCCCTGAAGCACGGTGTAGAGATGAGGACTGTGCGTCCCCTCGACGAGAACGGTCGCGCCCTTGTCGGCAGTCAATTCGCCGGATTTGAAACGCCCGATATAGCACAGCTCCTTTTCGGTAAGCTCCCGAAAGATTGGCCGCGTGCGCAGAGGGCACTTGCCGCATTCATACCGGCGCGCCGCCATACCACCCGTCATCCCGTCACCCTCTTCAAGGCAGTACGGCGGCCGATAAAGAAGCGTCCGGCGCCCTGTTCCATTCTGACACGTGTCTTTTTTAAATGACAGACTTTCCCGTGTCAGCCATGAAGAACTCCCGTCGCTGGTTTTCAGGGGGTCATGGTGTCTTCTCATTCGCTCAAGGGGCTGCGCGTCCTCATTCTCGAGGACGAATATCTGATCGCCCTGGATGTCGAGCAGCTTTGCCGCGACCACGGAGCCGAGGAAGTCTCGATCTCGCGTAACATACCCGCGCTTTGCGAGAGCGCTCCCCTCCCCTTCGATGTCGCCATCATCGATCTGCTGCTGAATGGCGAGACGACGCTGCCCTTCGCCGAAAAACTTCACGCCCGCGGCGCTCCCTTCATCTTCGCCACCGGCTATGCGGACGCATCAGAGAAGTTCACGCGGTTTTCCGGCGTTCCAGTGGTCGGAAAACCATATAGTTCCGAAGAACTGATCGGGGCGCTGCTGGAGGCGACGAATACCGCCTCAGCGTGACGTGCCGGAGCCGAGAACCTGAGCGGCTATCGCGTCGGGTCCGTAATCCGCTTCTCCTGAGATTCCCAGAAGTTCCTGAAGGCGCGTTCGCGCGCGGCTGACACGGCTCTTGATCGTGCCAACGGCGCAATCGCAGATGGCGGCGGCTTCCTCGTAGGAAAAACCGCTCGCGCCGATCAGGATGATGGCTTCGCGCTGGTCCTCCGGCAATTGCTGGAGAGCGAGGCGGAAATCCTCGAGGTCGAGCGATCCCTGCTGGCTCGGATGGACGGCAAGCCGGGAAGTCATGATCCCGTCGCTGTCCTGGACCTCGCGTCCGCGCTTGCGCATCTGCGAATAGAACTCGTTGCGCAGGATGGTGAACAGCCACGCCTTGAGATTGGTCCCTTCCTGGAAGCTTGCTTGTTTGTCCCACGCCTTGACCAGCGTCTCCTGCACGAGATCGTCGGCCTTGTCCGCATTTTGCGACAAGGACACGGCAAAAGCGCGTAGGCTCGGGATGGCCAGCAGCAAATCCTGCCTGAAGCCTTGGCTCGGAACCATGATGGCCTAGTTCCCGTTTGCCGAGGGATCGGCCCTTTCAAGCGCTGTCAGCAATTCGGTAAATCGGTCCGGAATATCGTCGGAGACAATTTCCTCGTAATATTGCTTGAGTTTGCGCGCGATCTCGGAATTTGCGCCTAGTATATCCGCACTTGCGGCACCGTCCCCCGGACGGCCGTGCGCCGGTCTGTTTTCTTTTGTCATTCTTGCCTTTCACCCCAACCATCGAACACCGGGAATTCAGGACGAGAGTTGCCTGCTTGTCCAGATGCCGCCACGGCGTTCGCTTTCCCTTCCACAGGTACCCTCCACCTAAGCAGCGACCGAAAAAACGCAACTGCCCGCAAAGAGTTCCATCGCGGCGGAACTTTTTATGGCGAAGTGCGTTTAAAAAGAGCATTACGCATCCATACGTCGGTTGAGGGAGACGAAATTCCATGAGTTTATCGGCAACGATTGCGCCGCAGCTACCTTTTCTGAGGCGCTATTCGCGCGCGGTCTCGGGTTCGCAGACGAGCGGCGATGCGCTCGTGGCGGCGGTTCTGGAAGCGATCATTGCGGACGTGAACATATTCCCGCACGCTTCGTCGCCGCGTGTCGCCTTATACAAGGCCTTCGCGAAATTGTATTCCTCGATTGCCATCAAAGTCCCGCATGTCAGCGCCGCGTCCCAATGGGAGCAGCGTGCCGCAGCCAATCTCGCAGCCATCGCTCCGCGGCCGCGCCAGGCTTTCCTTCTCGTTGCTGTTGAAGGCTTCAGCGATGACGAGGCGGCGGAGATACTGGATGCGAGCGAGGAGGAGTTTTCGGAACTCCTGCAGGAGGCCAGCAACGAAATCTCCAAACAGGTCGCGACCGACATCCTTATCATCGAGGATGAGCCCCTGATCGCGATGGACATCGAACAGATGGTCGAAAGCCTCGGCCATCGGGTCGTAGGCACCGCCCGCACCCAAAAGGAAGCGATCGCGCTGTTCCACAAGACGAACCCGAAAATGGTGCTCGCCGACATCCAGCTGGCCGACGGCAGTTCCGGCATCGACGCGGTGAACGAGATTCTCTCCAACACGTCCGTTCCGGTGATTTTCATCACCGCGTTTCCGGAACGGTTGCTGACGGGGGAGCGGCCTGAACCCGCCTTCCTCGTCACCAAGCCGTTCAATCCGGACATGGTCAAGGCGCTGATCAGTCAGGCCCTCTTCTTCGACAGGCAGGCCAAGGCCGCCGCCTGACGTCATTCGAACGGCAATGGAAAAATGGCTGCTTTCCGGCAGCCATTTTTCTTTTAAGGGAACAAATCGGTTCGGCTCCCGTTCATAATCGGCGCGCTAGAAGACGTTCCGCGAGGGACCGGAAACGGTTCCGGAGCGGCTTTCCTCATATCCTTGGCAGGTTCCAAATGTTGTATTGGTCTTTGGTTTTTCTGGTTGTCGCCGTTATCGCCGGCGCTCTCGGCCTGGGCGGCGTCGCAGGCGCTTCGGCCGGCATGGCGCAGGTTCTGTTCTTCATATTCCTTGCATTGCTCGGCCTGTCGCTGCTGGCGAGTGTGATGCGCCGCGCTCGGTAGACATCGGATCACACCGTGGAAACCGCTCCCTCAAACGGTTTCCGGACGCCGCCGGGATTAGCCGAAATGGCATCGTCCCGGCGGCGTTTTGCGTGGTCGCCAAATCGTCCCATTCACGGTTGAATTCGCGGCCCGTTTTGCCGCTCCACGAGAACGCGCATCTGGCATTCCCTCCTGGCAGGAACACATTCATCCGCCACTCGTTCTAGGAATGAATACGGGGAAACCGGGATGAGTTCAGACGAATTCCCTGACAGCAAAAGGGGCAGCAGAGCGAAACGGCGACCGGCAACGGTCGCTGCCCCCAACGTGTCGCCGAGCCTCAGGCGCGCGCTGAAGAACATCGGCGGCCTGGTGATCTACCAGGACACGGACCTCAATGTGCTCTGGAGCGAAAATATTCCCGCCCTATGGTCCAGGAAAGACCTGGTCGGTCACAAGGGCGACGGCTATCTTCCCGGGTCGGAAGCAGAACGCCTGACCGCCGCAAAGAACGCTGTCCTGCGGACAAACCAGTCCGAAACCTTGCAAATATCGATCAGCGGCGAAGAAGGCGTCAGATGGTTCGATGTCTGGGTGGACCCCGACCTCAGGGACGGCGCGACGCAGGGCCTCGTCACCACCGCCATCGACATTACGGAACAGCAGCGTCGGGAACAGACGCTTCGCGCCTTGTTGCGCGAGGTCAGCCACCGTTCCAAGAACCTCCTGTCGATCATCCAGAGCATCGCCACGCAAACGGGCCGGCATTCGCGCGGCATAGACAGCTTTCTTGCGCGATTCCGCGGCCGCTTGCAGTCGCTTGCCTCCTCCCAGGATCTGGTGACGTCATCGAACTGGCACGGCGCCGGCTTCCGCGAACTGGTTGCGGGTCAACTCCTGCGCTATTGCGCGAGCCCGGAACAGAATTTCCGCCTCGAGGGAGAAGATCCCTATCTGAGCCCCAACGCCGCCCTTCATGTCGGGCTGGCTGTTCACGAACTTACGGTCAATTCTGTCAGCTTCGGAGCCTTGTCCAAACCCGATGGAACGGTGGTCGTTTCCGCCTCGTTCCCTCCTGACGATGATTCCGCGCTCGAATTCGTATGGACCGAGAAGGTCGCTCTCGACATCGAGACTCTCAAGGAGAAGGAAGAGCGCTTCGGAACGGTGGCCTTGAAAAGAGTCGTCCCTGCTTCACTGAACGGCAGCGCCTCCCTGACGATCGACGCTCACGGGCTTGAATATCGTCTTCTGATCCCGAAAGGCAATTTCGAAATCCGATGACGCGATTGAATTTTCGGGGTGCATTCAAAAAAGAAGCCGGCATGAAGCCGGCTTCCAACCCAGTCCAAGTCGGTTCGGGGAAAACCGACCGGAATTCGATCGGGGATGCCGGGTACGGGGGCGTCGGGGGGTTGAGCATCCGCGATCTGCCGAAAAAACAACAGACGAAGGGAAAGGTTCCACGGGAAGATACAAATATTTCAACCCGCTTCGGAACCGAATTCCCAACCGACAGTTAAATCGCGAAGGGATTTGTCAACGGCTGGATATTCTCGCCGGATTTCCGCGTTCCGGAAAGTGTCGTGGGTTCGTGACGAACGCACAAAAAGGGAGGATAACCACCTGCGCTGATGACACCGGCAATCGTCCCTCCGGTGTTGATTGACAGCAGTTGGGGGACGTTATTTGAGGAGCAATTGCATGAAAAAACTGCTTATTGCATTGGCCGTGATAAGCATGGCGGCGGTTTCCGGCTGCACCACGGCGGAGCAGACGGGAGTGGGTGGCGCGGCTGTAGGCGCTGCGGTCGGCGGCCTCGCGACGGGACGTACGAGCGGCGCGCTGGCAGGCGCCCTGATCGGCGGCACGGCCGGCTATCTTCTCGGACGGTCGGCGGATCATCCCGGCTACTGCCGCTATCGCTATCGCAGGCACGGCCGCTGGCACTATTACGAGGACCGCTGCTAAGCGCGACCTGAAACAACTGAAGGAGCCGGCTTTCCGGCTCCTTCAATCTTCCGGTTTCACCGATCGGCTCAGACAGGCGCTTGAAGGGCCCTTCGGTTCAGCGCGTTCCCATCGATTTCCATTTTGTTTGCCGGATATTTCTTCTTTCGTCCCGAAAAAGAATGACACCTTCCCGGAAGTGTGGTCCTAAAGTTCTCAAAGGCAATTGCCAGCAACAGGGAGGACAATGAGGCCATGACGGCCGGAATTCGTCACGAAGATCTGCGCCGGCGCAATCGCGCAATGGTCCTGTCGTCCATGCGCCGAATGGGACAGCCTTCCCGCACGGAAATCGCCGCTGCGACAGGCCTCAGCAATTCGACGATTTCCGCGATTTCGGCAGGGCTCATGCAGGAAGGCCTTCTGCTTGAAGGCAAAAGCGAAACGGCCAACGCCAAGCGCGGCAGGCCACAGGTCGCCCTTGAACTCAATCCCTGCGCCTGTTCCATCGTCGCCGTGGTTCTTTCCCTCAATTCGCTTTCCGCCGCGCTGATCGACTATGCCGGTTCCATCGTCACGGAGGACCACAAGCGCATCCCGACGCTCACACTTGGAAAGGATGCGCTGGTAGCTGAACTCCTCGATGTCATCCGTTCGCTGCTCAGGCATCGGAAGGAAAAGAGGGAGAGGGTGATCCGCATCTCGATCGCTATCCAGGGCATCACCGATTGCGCCGAAGGAACGATGCTCTGGTCGCCCATCACCTCACATATCGATATCCCATTCGGCAGAATCGTCGAGGCGGAATTCGGCATCCCCTGCACGATCGAAAACGACTGCAACATGATCGCGGTTGCCTTGCGATGGCGCGCGCCGGAGCGGTTCCGGGATAATTTCGTCTCCCTCCTGCTCTCCAACGGCATCGGAATGGGACTTTTCCTCAAGGGCCAGCTTTTCACCGGCACGCGGTCCTCCGGCGGCGAGTTCGGACATATGATGCACAGGCCGGGCGGCGCGCTCTGTCGCTGCGGCCAGCGCGGATGCATCGAGGCCTATGCCGGCAATTACGGCATCTGGCGCAACGCCCGCGGTGGTGGCGGCGACGACCTTCCGATGGCCGACATCGGCCAGTCGGAAATGCAGCACCTGGCCGATGCCGCGCGCGACCATGACGGTCCGGAGCGGGAGGCTTATCGGCAGGCGGGCGAAGCCATAGGGTATGGACTTGGAAGTCTCTTCGCACTCGTCGATCCGGCGCCTGTGATGATCGTCGGGGCGGGCGCCGAAGCGTTCGATCTCCTCGAACGGCCGGTCCGCGAAGCGCTCGCCCGCACCGTCGGAGGACAAAACGCCTCCGGCCTCGCTTTCGATACCGAACCCGATGAACTGCCGCTCACCCGCGAGGGCTGCGCGATGCACGCGCTGACCTTCGTCGATCATGAAATCTTCTCGAACGGCCCGCTGCCGATGGAGCAGACGAAAGCCGCCTGAGGCGGACGCGATTGACTTATTCTTCCTGGATGGCGTAGCCGGCCCCGCGAATGGTGCGGATAACATCGGGCATGCGCCCGTTGTTCACCGCTTTTCTCAGCCGCCCGACATGCACGTCCACCGTGCGCTCGTCGATATAGATCGTCTCGCCCCAGACATTGTCGAGCAGTTGGCCACGGGAAAAGACGCGGCCGGGATGCCGCATCATGAATTCGAGAAGGCGGAACTCCGTCGGCCCGAGCTTTATCTCCGCCTTCTTGCGGTAGACGCGGTGCG
>JBQCEL010000305.1:0-5664 GCA_051960255.1 Rhizobiaceae bacterium | reverse complement strand
ATACGGCGCATAATCTGCCGGCAGGCATGGAACCCGGCCTGAAGGAGACCGCCTTCTACGATCCGTCGAACTTCACCTTCCCGGCTGGCTGCTACATCTGCGAGGTCGAAATCGATCCCGATACGGGTGTGACCGAAATCGTGCAGTTCGTCGCTGCGGACGATTTCGGCAACATCATCAATCCGATGATCGTCGAGGGCCAGGTGCATGGCGGCATTGCCCAGGGCGTCGGCCAAGCCCTTCTCGAAGGCTGCGTCTACGATCGCGACAGCGGCCAGCTCGTTACGGCAAGCTATATGGATTACACCATGCCGCGCGCCGATGATCTGCCGTCCTTCAAGGTTTCGACCTCGAACACGCCCTGCCCGGGCAATCCGCTCGGCATGAAGGGCTGCGGCGAGGCTGGCGCCATCGGTTCGCCGCCCGCTGTCATGAACGCCATCACCGACGCCATCGGCAGCAACGACCTCGCCATGCCGGCAACGCCGCAAAAGGTATGGGCGGCGCTGAAGGCGGCGACGAGACATTGAGATAAGGGCAGTAGGGCAATAAGGGAGTAAGGCAGTAGGGGAAAGATACATTGCCGACCGGCCGGCTTACCTCCTATTGCCTATTGCCCTATTGCCTTACTGCCTTCCAAAGGGAGACCCGAACCCATGTACAACGTCACCTACCACCGCGCTTCATCCGTAGACGATGCCATCAAGCTGATCGGCGACGCCGATGACGGCAGATTCGTTTCCGGCGGGATGACGCTGATCCCCGCGATGAAGATCAGGCTTTCGGCGCCCTCCGATCTGGTCGATCTCACCCACATAAGCGGCCTGAGAGGCATCAGGGTGGACGGCCGTAATGTCCGCATCGGCGCGGCGACCACGCATGCAGAGGTTGCGGCGAGCGGGGAATTTGCGGCGGTTTGTCCGGCCCTCACGAGCCTTGCCGCGCTGATCGGCGATCCGGCGGTGCGCCATCGCGGCACGATCGGCGGCTCGATCGCCAATAACGATCCGGCGGCGGATTATCCAGCCGCGCTCGTCGCTCTTGGCGCGACAATCGCCACCAACAAGCGCGAGATCGCGGCGGAGGAGTTCTTCACCGGCCTTTTCGAGACCGCGCTCGATGACGGAGAAATGGTGACGGCCGTCACCTTCACGGCTCCGGAAAGAGCCGGCTACGAGAAATTCCGCAATCCCGCCTCGCGCTATGCGATCGTCGGGGTCTTCGTGGCGAAGGCCGGGGATGGCGTGCGCGCGGCGGTGACGGGCGCTGGCGAGGATGGCGTCTTCCGCTCCAGGGAAATCGAGGCGGCGCTTGGGAATTCTCTTGATGTCTCCAAGCTCGATGGCGTGACGATTCCCTCCGGCGGGCTGATGTCCGATATCCACGCTTCCGCCGACTACCGCGCCAATCTGGTAAAGGTCATGGCCAAGCGGGCGGTGGCGAAGGCGCTCGCATAAGCAGGGCGGCTTTCCCTCCTGTCACGGCAAGGCTGTCGCACAAGGAATTACCCCCACCCTTGATCCCTCCCCACAAGGGGGAGGGAGAGGAGACGCCGACACCACCCTTTCAGCCAGAATTGCCAAGTTTTGCGCTATGCGGCGCGCCGGCAGAAAATGCCCCTCCCCCTTGTGGGGAGGGGCTAGGGGTGGGGGTAAAGCGGCGCATCAAGTTTCCAGACGCAATGACTTTCGCGCGGCGGAGTGAGCATACTTCGTCATCGACGATTGCCCGACGCAGCCGTCATAAAAAGCCGCTCGCGCATCGCAACAGCAGTCGTTGTCATGGTCCGGCGCCGATTTTTTCGCGCGGCCGCCCAGCCTTGCCTCTGTGCATGGCTGCAATGCGTCTCCTCCGGTTGACGGGAACGCCTGAAGGCGTTCAACATTGCTAACCGGGGCCGCTTTCGCGGGACGCCGGGAGGAAACCGGCTGCGGGACAAAAAAATAATGGCGCAAGCAGATATCGGCCTGATCGGCCTCGGGGTGATGGGCTCGAACCTTGCCCTCAACATTGCGGAGAAAGGCCACGCGATCGCGGTCTACAACCGCACCACCTCCAAGACGGGCACATTTTTCGAATCCGCCGGGGAACTTCGGGAACGCATTCTTCCCTGCAATTCGCTCGAAGAGCTAGTCGCGGCCATTCGGCCGCCGCGTCCGATCATCCTGATGGTGTCGGCGGGACAGGCCGTCGATGAGGAAATCGCCAAGCTGAGGAAGCTGCTTTCTGAAAACGACATCATCATTGACGCCGGAAATGCGAATTTCCACGACACAGTACGCCGGTTCAAGGAACTGGAAGGCTCGGGCCTCACCTTCATCGGCATGGGTGTCTCGGGCGGAGAGGAAGGCGCGCGCCACGGGCCCTCGATCATGGTCGGCGGCACGAAGCAATCCTACGAGCGCGTCGAGGGCGTGCTGAACGACATCGCCGCCAAATATGAAGGCGAGCCCTGCTGTGCCTGGCTCGGGCCGGACGGGGCGGGACATTTCGTCAAGACCATCCATAACGGCATCGAATATGCCGACATGCAGATGATCGCGGAGATCTACGGCATTTTCCGCGACGGTCTTGACATGAAGGCGAAGGAGATTGCTCCGGTCTTTGCCAGCTGGAACAAGGGGCGGCTAAACTCCTACCTGATCGAGATCACGGCGAATGTGCTGGCCGCCGACGATCCGAAGACGGGGCGGCCGATGGTCGACATGATCCTCGACCGCGCCGGGCAGAAAGGCACCGGCCGATGGTCGGTCATCGAGGCGCAGCAGATGGGCATCCCTGCGACCGCGATAGAGGCGGCGGTGGCCTCACGCAGCCTGTCCGCGATGAAGAATGAGCGCGAGGCCGCCGAAAAGGCCTATGGCAAGCTGGCGCTCGAGAAAAATGGCGCGATTTCGCATGACGATCTGGAACTGGCGCTCTTCGCCGGCAAGATCGGCGCCTATGCGCAAGGCTTCGCGGTGATGACGGCGGCATCGCGCGAATTCAACTGGAGCCTGCCGATGGGCACCATTGCCAAGATCTGGCGCGCCGGCTGCATTATCCGCTCGCAATTCCTCGGCCGCATCACGGATGCCTTCGAACAGAACAACGAACTCGACAATCTCTTCATGGCGCCCAGCTTCATCGACATGATGAAGGAGGCGCATCCCGCGCTGCGCCGCACCGTCGCCTGGGCCGCCGAGGCGGGCCTGCCGGCTCCAGCGCTCTCCTCCGCTCTCGCCTATTTCGACGGTTATCGGCAAGGCCGCGGCACCGCCAATCTCATCCAGGGCCAGCGCGATTTCTTCGGTGCGCATGGCTTCGAGCGAACCGACCAGGCCGGGGAGTACCACGGCCCGTGGGGCAGTCACGGCTGAGCGCCAGGAGCATGATCTTTTCGGAAAACCGGCATCCCCTTTTCCGGATCATGCGCTAGCAATCAGGGCGGAACGGGCCGTGCTTGGTTGCGTTTTGCACCGATATCATGCACCTGCACGCCAGTTCCCGCCGCGGCGGCCCAAGATGTGATATCAGCAGGATTTCAATATGAACTGGTTGTTCCAGCTTTATAGCGCCCGCAAATTCCAGCCCTGGCCAGAGGTCCTTCACCTTCTTGCCGAAGCCGGTTACAGCGGGGTCGAGGGCTTTCCGGGCGTCTATGAGGATCCGGCTGCCTTCCGGACCGAGCTGGACCGTGCCGGTCTTTCCATGCCGTCGGGCCATTTCGATCTGAAGATGCTGGAAGGCGATTTCCCCGCCGCGCTCACGATCGCCGAGACACTCGGCATGGAGATGATGGTCTGCTCTTTCCTGCCGCCAGAGATGCGCCCGACCGATGTTGCCGGCTGGCGCGATTTCGGCGCCCGGCTCGCCAGGATCGGCGAAGCCGCGCGGAATGCGGATCTCCGCTTTGCATGGCACAACCACGATTACGAATTGAGGCCTCTGCCGGACGGACCCGTTCCGCTTCAGCTTCTGCTCGACGCGGCGCCCGAGATCGGCTGGGAAATCGACGTCGCCTGGATCGTTCGGGGCGGCGGTGACCCGATCGAATGGATCATGGATCACGATTCCCGCATCACGGCGGTGCATCTGAAGGACATAGCGCGCGACGGGGAGAACATAGACGAGGACGGTTGGGCCGATCTCGGGGACGGAACGGTGGACTGGCCAAAGATCATGAAGCTCTTGTGTGAAAGGACGTCTGCGGAATTCTTCGTTATCGAACATGACAATCCCCGCGATCTCGAGCGCTGCGTCCGCCACTCCATCGAGGCGGCGGAAAAATATTGAGGATGCCTCCGGCGGCAAAATGAACGATCAGCAATAATCGGCATGAGGATGAAAAAATGGCGTGGCAACCCGCGGAAAACCGCTACGAAAGCATGATCTACAATCGCTGCGGACGCTCCGGCCTGAAGCTGCCGGCGATCTCGCTCGGGCTGTGGCACAATTTCGGCGGCGACACGCCACATGAGAAAAAGCGCGCCATCTGCCGCACCGCCTTCGATCTCGGCATCACCCATTTCGATCTCGCCAACAATTACGGCCCGCCGCCCGGCAGCGCCGAGACCGCCTTCGGCGAGATATTGCGCACCGACTTCGCCGGCTTGCGGGATGAGCTGATCATCTCCAGCAAGGCCGGCTACCTGATGTGGCCCGGCCCCTATGGCGAATGGGGCAGCCGCAAATATCTGCTCTCCAGCCTTGATCAGAGCTTGAGGCGCATGGGGATCGACTATGTCGATATCTTCTATTCTCACCGCTTCGATCCGGAGACGCCGCTGGAAGAGACGATGATGGCGCTTGACCATGCGGTGCGGTCCGGCAAGGCGCTTTACGCCGGCATCTCGTCTTACAATTCGCAGCGCACGAAGGAAGCGGCCGCGATCCTGAAGGAACTCGGCACGCCCTGCCTCATCCACCAGCCGAGCTATTCCATGCTCAACCGCTGGGTCGAGGAGGACGGGCTGCTCGATACGCTCTCCGATCTCGGCATCGGCTCGATCGTCTTCTCGCCGCTGGCGCAAGGCATGCTGACGGACAAATATCTGAACGGCATTCCCGACGACAGCCGCGCCGCGCAGGGAAAATCACTCCGCGCCGGCTTTCTCAATGAGACAAATGTCGGCCACATTCGCGCGCTCAACGAAATCGCCAGGAGGCGCGGCCAGACATTGGCGCAGATGGCGATCGCCTGGGTGCTGCGCGGCGGCAGCGTCACCTCCGCGCTGATCGGCGCCAGCCGGCCGGAGCAGGTCACGGATAGTGTCGGCGCCCTGAAAAACCTCAATTTCACCGAGGAGGAACTGACGGAGATCGACCGCTACGCGCGTGAGGCCGACATCAACATCTGGGCCGCGTCGGCGGAGCGGAAAGGTCCTCCGCGCAATAAGTGAGGCCAAGGGTTCCACGCCTTCAGCGTCGGCGCGTGATCCTCACGCCGACTGCGCGGCACCCCCTGTTCGCGCTTGAATATCAACCGCCTCGCCCTCCCTCGCCACGATCGAGCCGCCTTTCCACGAGGCGAAGGCGGCGACGAGATAGAGAATGGCCGAGAAGGTAAAGGCCAGGATCAGCCCGTGCTTGAACGGCGCCGCCATCAGGCCGGGGAAGAATTCGGTGCCGGTCAGCACGGCGACGTTATGCGGCGGCAGGCTGGCCAACACCGAATGCGGGATC
>JBQCEL010000304.1:0-2360 GCA_051960255.1 Rhizobiaceae bacterium | reverse complement strand
ATTCCATGGTTGGCTTTCGAGGCCCGAAAGCGATTCCGCCAGAAGGCGATAGGAGGCGGTCTTCACGCCGGGCCGCATCATGCCGACGGCGACAATGGTCGGGCCCGCATGGGCAAAGAGTACCGCCGGGCCGATCGACGGACGCTCCACGAACCATCCGTCCGGATCGATGAACGGCCGGAGCGGCACGACGCTCCGCATGTCCGGCAGAAAGGATCGAAGATAGGCCTCGTCCGACGGCTTGAGGCAGAAGTTGACAGCTGTCAACCGCACGGCGGCCTGCACTGCGGCGCGGCCCTCCAGCCAATCGGCGTCGCGTCCCTGACGGGTGCGGCAGGCTTCCGCGCTGGCGCAGGGAATGGAAAGCGCCGTCGCCACCGCAGGACCGAGCCAGTCCGGCGCCTTGCAATAGGGATGATAGGTGAACCATAGATGCGGCCGCCGGTCGCGCTCCTGCCAGAGCTCGATCAGCCGCGCCGCTTCCCGGCGCCCGGTTTCTCGACGCTCACGGAAGATTTCCGCGCCGGGTCGCTTCTGATAGGAGATGAAACGCGACGCCAGTTCAACATCGTAACCGGCAGCCGCAAGCGCGGCCATCATCAGCCGCGCGATTTCGCGATCGCCGGAGGGGGTAGGGTCGTCTGGCGGCTTGAGTGGCGCGTAAAAGGCAATCCTGGCGGCCATGGTCGGAACCGATCTGTCGCACTATCCTGCGCCGGGAACGCGTTTTCCCGCAACCAGCCCTGTGAGGATCGCAGCCGTGTTCGCCGCGCCCTCGAGATTAATCGCCGTGCGGTCGGGAGCGGGCGCGGCCATGATGCGGTCGATCGCCGCCGCCACCGCCTCGGGCGTCTGCTCGTCATGACCGACCGTCTCGGCGAGATCGCGCTTCTTCAACAGCGCCGCGCGCGTGATCTGCTCCGTCTCGATGCCGTCGAAAAAGGGCACCACGATCGCCCGGCATCCGGCGCGGTAGATGTCAGCAACCGTGTTGTAGCCGACTCGGGAGATCGAGAGCTGCGCGCGCGCCAGGATGGAGCGGAGGTCCGGCATGAAATCGCGTACGGTGATGCCGTCATCGAGATGGGACGTCAGTTCGGCCCGGTGCTCCGGCGAGAATTTCAAGCCTGTAATGAGCAGCCATTTCGCGTCGCTCAGGCAGGAGCGCCGTTTCGCCTGGGCCGCCGCCATCAAAAGCCTGTGGCCGAGCGCGCCGCCGCCGACCGACACCACCACGTCGAAACGTTCGCCGTCAGGACCGACGGATTTCGGCTCAGGCGAAACGATGCCGGTGTAGAGCAGCTTGTCCGAAATCTCCGCCGTCAGCGGGAAGGAATCTTCCAGCCGGACGAGCTTCGGATCGGCATGGACCAGCACATGGTCGAAATGCGCCTTGAGGATCTCGACCGTCTCGCGGTCCTTGAAGGGCTTGGCATTGTGCTGGAGGATATCGCGGACGGACGAGACGAGGAGCGGCGGATTGGCCCGCGCCTTTGCCCGTTCCAGAAGCGGCATCAGTTCGAAGCGCATCTGCCGGCGGCCAAAGGGGAAGGCCTCGGTGATGACGATATCGGGCGCGGTTTCGTCGAAGAGGGCAAGGAGCAGGTCGCGCCGGCGCTCCTTGTAGGCGTCATCCACGGCGTTGCCGTCCGGATCCTCCAGCCGGTTGAAGACCTCGCCGCCCGCACGCACCGGCGGGAGATAGTGCACCCTTGCGCCCGGAAAATCGAAACCGGCGATCGGTTCGCCGCCATAGGCGACATCGACGGCAATGCCCGCCGCCGAAAGCGCCTCGACGATCCGGCTTGCGCGAAAGACATGGCCGACGCCCTGCAGATGCTGGACGTAGAAGAGAATTCTTTTGGTCACGCGGCCCTGCCTTGTTGATGCTGCGCCTCCCCCAGGCATTCGGGCCTTTCCATGCTCTCGAAAAGAGCGATGAGGCGCTTTGTCGTGGCGGTGTGGTCGAAATCCCTGCGGACCTTTTCGGCGGCGGCGGCGCCAAACCGGGCGCGCAGCGCGGGATCACGTCCCGCCCTCTCGATCGCTTCGGCGAGAAGCTCGCAATTGTCAGGCGGCACGAGAATGCCGTTCACATCATCTTCGAGAAGTTCGGTAACGCCGGAAACCGGCGTCGAGATGCATGCCAGCCCCTGGCTCGCCGCTTCCACCAGCACATTCGGAAGCCCGTCGCGATCGCCATTGGCGGCGATACGGCAGGGCAGCACGAAAAGGTCGGCGGCGCGGTAGGCGGCAAGCACCTCCTGCTGCGGCAGGCTGCCGGTCAGCGTGACGCGCTTTTCAAGCCCGAGCCGGGCGATTTGTGCCTTGAGCGCGTCGTGGAGTTCGCCGCCGCCGAT
>JBQCEL010000303.1:0-3089 GCA_051960255.1 Rhizobiaceae bacterium | reverse complement strand
CAATGGTTCAACGGCCGCCCCTCCATGGTCCATCCGGACCACATGGCCCTCAAGGCGAACGCGGGAAACCTGCCCCTGATCGAGCCGGTCTATCCCCTTACGGCCGGTCTCTCGTCGAAAGTGCTGCGGCGCGCGATCGGACAAGCGCTCGACCGCGTGCCTGCCCTGCCCGAATGGCAGGATAAGGAAATCATGCGGCGCCAGATTTTCCCGTCCTTCGGAGAAGCGCTCCGCCGTCTGCACAATCCCGCCGATCCGATCGATGCTGCGGCCGAAAGCGCGGCTTGGCGGCGGCTCGCCTATGACGAATTCCTGGCCGGCCAGGTCGCGCTCGCGCTGGTCAGGAGCCGCACCCGCCGTCTTTCGGGAAGGCCGCTGACCGGCGACGGTACGCTTGAGGAAAAGATACGCGCCGCACTGCCCTATTCGCTGACCCGCTCGCAGGAAGAGGCACTCGGGCAAATCCATGCCGACCTCGCGAAAGAGGAACGAATGTTGAGATTGCTGCAAGGCGATGTTGGCTCCGGCAAGACGGTGGTGGCTCTGCTTGCCATGGCGCGCGCGGCGGAAGCCGGCGGTCAGGCGGCGCTGATGGCGCCGACGGAAATCCTCGCCCGGCAGCACCTTTCGACGATCGCGCCGCTCGCGGCCCGCGCCGGGCTGAAGATCGCGATCCTGACCGGCCGCGAGAAAGGCCGCGAAAGAACCGAAATCCTAGCCGGGCTGGAGGACGGCTCTATCCATTTCGTCGTCGGCACACATGCCCTTTTCCAGGAGCATGTCCGCTTCCGCGATCTGGTTCTGGCGATCGTCGACGAGCAGCATCGCTTCGGCGTGCATCAGCGCCTGGCGATGACGGCAAAGGGCAATGCGCCGGACCTGCTCGTCATGACCGCGACGCCGATCCCGCGCACGCTGGTTCTCGCCGCTTTCGGCGACATGGACGTTTCCCGCCTGACCGAAAAACCGGCGGGCCGGCGTCCCATCACGACAATCACGCTTCCGCTCGACCGGCTCGACGATCTGGTCAGCCGCGTCGGGAACGCTCTGGCGGAGGGCCAGAAGATCTACTGGATCTGTCCGCTGGTCGAAGAATCGGAGGAGGCGGGCGATCTCATGTCCGCCGAGGATCGCTTCCGCGCGCTCAAAAAGGCGTTCGGCGATGCAGTCGGGCTCGTCCATGGCCGCATGAAGGGACAGGAGAAGGACGAGGCCATGCTCGCTTTCAAGGGTGGCGAAACGCGCATCCTTGTCGGCACCACCGTCATCGAGGTCGGCATCGACGTGCCGGACGCGACGATCATCGTCATCGAGCACGCGGAGCGTTTCGGTCTGTCGCAACTGCACCAGCTGCGCGGCAGGGTCGGACGCGGCGAAAGACCCTCGACCTGCGTCCTCCTCTACAAGACACCGCTCGGAGAGGTGGCGAAGAAGCGCCTTTCCGTGATGCGCGAGAGCGATGACGGTTTCTTCATCGCCGAGGAGGATCTGAAGCTGAGAGGCGAAGGCGAATTGCTCGGCACGCGCCAATCCGGCGCGCCCGGATTCCAGGTGGCGCGGATCGAATCGCACGCCGACCTTCTGGAGATCGCACGCGATGACGCCCGCCTTCTCCTCCAGCGTGACCCGGAGCTTGCCTCGCCGCGCGGCGAGGCGGTGCGAATGCTGCTCTATTTGTTCGGCCGCGACGACGCGGTGCGCTTGCTCAGCGCCGGCTGAGGCGAACCAAGCTGCGGATTGGCGATCGGGCCCTCAATGGGATGGCCGTCGATCGAGACGATCTTCCTGTCATATTCCGGCGCGACGAGGCCGGCCGAAACAATCAGTTTCGCCCCGTCCTCGATCGACATGTCGAGCATGACGACATCCGATTTCGGCACATACATGAGGAAACCGGTCGTCGGATTCGGCGTGCAAGGCATGAAGACCGCGATCATCGGATCGTTTTCGCTCTCGTCGAGCTTAGCGTTGATCTCGGTGCGCTTTTCGCCCCCGACAAAGACAATCGACCAGGCGCCGCGCCGCGGATATTCCACCAGGCCGACGGCATTGAACATATCGCCCTTATTGGAAAGCACGGTTTCAAAAATCTGCTTCAGCGCCCGATAGATGCTGCGCACCAGCGGCATGCGGCCGAGCAGATGCTCGCCGAACGCAAGGATGCTGCGTCCGACGATATTGGCCGTCAGGAAACCGATCAACGTGATCACCACCAGCGCCACGAGTAGCCCGAAGCCTGGAATGGTGAACGGCAGATATGTCTCGGGGTTATAGCGGACCGGAATATAGGGCGTGACCCAGGAATCGACCCAGCCGACAAACGACCAGGCGATATAAAGCGTCAGCGCCAGCGGCGCGCAGACGATGAAGCCGGTCAGAAAATAGTTGCGAAGACGCGACATGGCCGAGCATTCCCCAAATATGCCGCCGAATGCCAATCCACGGCGGCCCCGCAATACCATAACACCACAAAGGCGGCGTCAGAAATTTGGGATGTCAAATCGGGTGGAACAAGGCCGCCTCGCCGAAACGGCCTATTCCACTGTCACGGATTTGGCGAGGTTGCGTGGCTGGTCGACATCCGTGCCCATCGCTACCGCTGTGAAATAGGCGAGAAGCTGGATCGGCAGCGCGTAGACGATCGGCGCGATGAATTCCGGCACGTCCGGCAGCACGATCGTGTCCATGGTGGCGAGGCTCGCTCGCCCCGCGCCCGCTTCATCGGTGATGAGGATGGTCCTGCCGCCCCGCGCCGCAACCTCCTGCATATTCGACATAGTCTTGTCGAAGATGCGGTCATGCGGCGCGATGACAATGACCGGCATCGCCTCGTCGATGAGCGCGATCGGCCCATGCTTCAGTTCGCCGGCGGCATAGCCCTCGGCGTGGATATAGGAGATTTCCTTCAGTTTCAGCGCGCCCTCCATGGCGAGCGGATAGCTGGTGTCGCGGCCGAGATAAAGGACATGCCGGACGCGCGAGAGCTCGCGCGCCACCTTCTCGATCTGGTCGGAAAGGCGCAGCACCTGGTTGGCGAAACGCGGCGCCTCCGCCAATTGCCGGATCAGAGCGCTCTCCTGTTCCGGCGC
>JBQCEL010000302.1:0-11794 GCA_051960255.1 Rhizobiaceae bacterium | reverse complement strand
AATTGGGCGAAGGTCGAGCACCGGGTTCCGACCAACGTTGCACAGGACGTTCGGCAAGAAGTTCCAAAGAAAGTGCGTGTTCGTGAAAAGGGCTTCACCGACAAGGAAGCAGCGGCAATCCTACGCGCTGCCCGTAATCATGTTCCAGCAATAACCGACAATCCGGCGACGATGGAACTGCCGCAGACGACGGCAGCGAAGCGGTGGGTGCCGATCCTATGTGCTTTCAGCGGTGCGCGCGTAACCGAGATCACGCAATTGCGGAAACAGGATTTTCGTTCCGAGGGTGAAATCCCGGTCATGCGGATTACGCCCGAGGCGGGCACAGTGAAGGCCGGCGGCTATCGGGACGTGCCGTTGCATCGGCAATTGATCGAAATGGGCTTCCTTGAGTTTCTTGCGGCCGCGTCCGATGGTCCTTTGTTCTACCGTAATAGTAAAGGCCGAAACCCCGTAAAGGCCGCACGCGCAATTGCAGGCCGAATAAGCGAATGGCTCCAGGATGCGGATCTTATTCCTGACGGGGTCCAACCCAATCACGGCTGGCGCCATCGCTTCAAGACGGTGGGCGAAGAAGAAGGAATCTCCAGACGGACCCTTGATGCCATTCAAGACCATGCGTCGAGAACTGCGGGTGATGACTACGAAGATGTGACGCTCAAGGCGCGGAAGGCTGCCATCGACCGATTGCCGTTTTACGATCTCGATCTCAACAAAGACGCATAAATTGGAAGAGGCATAGGATAAACTATCCGTAAACCGCGCTGGATTTGCCGCCTGTTGGTGGCGTCGTTGGCCATTCCTTATCTTGGAGAGTCGTAGTGACGTTGCGTTTACGGTTGCCATCCGCGCAAGCGATTTTCATGTTCGAAAGCGCGGCACGCCATCTCAACTTCACCCATGCGGCACGGGAGTTCAACGTCACGCAACCCGCGGTGAGCCGCATGATAGGGCGGCTTGAGGATCATGTCGGCGCAAAACTGTTTCGGCGCACCTCCACCGGGATCGAATTGACGGAAGAAGGACGGGTCCTCTCCACGGCTGTCGCCAACGGCTTTCACCAGGTGGAAATCGCCCTCGATGATATCAAAGCTCAGCAGAACGGCGCGGGCACAGTAACCCTTTCCGCTTCGTCGGCTTTTTCCCTGCATTGGTTCATGCCGCGCTTCGACCGCTTCCAGGCCGCTTTTCCCGAAATCGACTTGCGGTTCCAACTTGTCCGCGGAGAGCCCTCAGGCCCGGTCGAGGATGTCGATTTCGCTATCCGCTACAATCAGCCTCCGACGGTGGACCAGCACAGCTGGAAGCTCATGGAGGAGGTCGTTCTGCCCGTCTGCAGCCCCGGATATCTCAAGGAATTTGGGAGCTTGGACGATTGCCCCGACTTGCGGCGCCATACGTTGGCGCATCTCGCCGACTCGCCGCGCATTCCCTGGTTTCGCTACCTTTCGACGTTCCACTATCCGTCGGCCGCCGGCAGCCGCAGCCTGACATTCACCGATTACACGCTCGTCATCCAGGCCGCGATCAAAGGCAGGGGCGTGGCGCTCGGATGGTGGCATGTGGTGGCACATGAATTGCTGCAAAAGGGCCTTGTGCAGGCGGCGAAGCATGAATTGCGGACGGGCGATTACTATCATCTCGTGGCCACCAAACGCCGGCCGTTGCGCAAATCTGCAATCCTCGTTCGCGATTGGTTGCTCGATGAAATGAGCCTCCTCAGGCAACAGATCTTGCGGGAATAGCGAGTGCGACGCCAGGCATGACTGCAAGTTATGCCGCCCCTCATAATTTTGGACAACTGCATGTAATTCGGCTGCTATATGGTGCTGCCATGGCAGGCTGCATCAACTCCATGTCATGACTTGCCAAGTTGAAGCGGGGAGGTTGTCTTTGACGGCGCAGGCTTTCGAGTTCCATCCATCGTCCGGCCTCGCGATGCAGAGGAGAGGAAATGATGCGGCTCATAGGCTTGATCCGCTGCTCAAGCCGCTTTCGATTGCCCTGATCGGAGCATCGAAACGCCCATCGACGCCCGGCAATACCATGGTTCAGGCCGCCGCAATAGACGGCTATCGCGGCCGCGTCTACCCGATCAATCCGAAATATGACGAAGTGGAGGGATTTGCCTGCTATCCCGATCTCGCAAGCCTGCCTGAACAGGTCGATCATGTCGTCCTCGGCCTGGGGAACGAACAATTGGAAAGTGGCTTGCGCGATGCCGTTAGCCACGGAGCGAAAGCGGTCACTATCTTTGCCAGTTGCGATCTCACCGGAACCCCCGACGATGGATTGGCTGGTCGCCTGACGGCGATCGCTCGGGAAGCAGGCATCGTCATGTGTGGTGGAAACTGCATGGGTTTCTGCAATCCGGGCATTGGGCTGCGCGCGGTTGGCTATGCGGGCGCAATTGCCATGAAGCCGGGCGGGATCGCCTTCATCACGCAATCCGGCAGTGCGTTCGGCGCGCTCGCCTACAATGATCCGCGTTTGAAATTCTCGCTTTGCGTTTCGAGCGGCCGCGAGTTCACGACCACGGCAGCGGATTATCTCGACTGGACCCTCGAGCAGCCCGAGACCCGGGTGGTGGGCCTTTTTCTGGAGACAGCCCGCGATCCGGCTCGATTTGCCCAGGCCCTCGAAAGAGCCGATCGCCTCGGCGTCCCGGTCGTCGCCCTCAAGGTCGGGCGCACGCCTCTCAGCGCCCATTTCGCCGCTGGCCATAGCGGGGCGGTCGCGGGGGATAACGCGGCTTACGAAGCCCTCTTCAACAAATGGGGCGTCATGAGCGTGGATACGCTTGATCAACTCGCCGCTAATCTCCTGCTGTTTTCCACCGGCCGCCGGGCGGCGACGGGCGGATTGGCCAGCCTGCACGATTCGGGCGGCGAGCGCGAAATGGTCGCCGATCTTGCGGCAGTCCATGGCGTGCCTTTCGGCGCGATTTCGAGCGCGACATCAGAACGACTAGGAGATCATCTCGATAGCGGTCTCAAACCCGCTAATCCCCTCGATGTGTGGGGTTCCGGCCGGGATTTCGAGTTCCATGTCGAAGCCTGCATGGACCTCATGCTGGATGATCCAGGGGTAGCCGTGGGCGCTCTTTTCCAGGATATCCGCGACGATTCCTATGTCGCGTCCGGCTTTGCCAAGGCGATCGTCGCCTCCGCCGGGAAAACCGCCAAGCCCGTATTCATAGCCACCAATTTCGCTTCCTCCAATCACCGCGCATTGGCGCTTGCGACAAGCGAGGTAGGCGTGCCCGTCATCGACGGCACCGGAGAGGCGCTCAATGCCGTAAGGAACATGTTTGCCTTCCGGGACAGGCATGCGAGCGGGAAAACATGGCTGCCGGGGGTTTCCGATACGATGCGCCGGCGATGGCGTCATCGGCTGACGAATGGCCAGCCCATGGATGAAGCGGCCAGCCTCTCGCTTCTTGCCGACTACGGCATCGCCATCCCCCGCATGGCATTCGCGCGGTCCTTGGCGGAAACGCGGTCGGCGGCAAAGGAGATCGGCTTTCCGGTGGCGCTCAAGACGGCAGCGGTAGGGATCAGCCACAAGACCGATCAGGGCGGCGTCATGCTGGAGATCGACGAAAAGCAGCTGGAGCCGGCCTACACCGATCTGGCCAACCGGCTGGGTCCCGAGGTGATTGTCGCCGAGATGGCGCCCAGGGGTGTCGAGATTGCTTTCGGGATGGTGCGCGACCCGCAGTTCGGCCCCTATGTGATGGCGGCATCCGGTGGCATCTGGATCGAAATGGTGAAAGACCGGACGCTAGGATTGCCGCCGCTAAGCCTGCAGGAAACGGAAGCGATGATCTCGGGCTTGCGGATCAGCCCGTTGCTGGACGGCATGAGAGGAATGCAGCCGGCGGACAGAGGCGCTATCGCGGAAGCCCTCGCACGGTTTTCGATGGTGGCTGCGGATCTCGGCGACCTCATCGATGAAATGGACGTCAATCCCCTCATTGCCTCGGCACAGGGCTGCATGGCCGTCGATGCACTGCTGATACCGGCTGCGGCGGGCAAGGCGAAGGAAATTTCCGAAGGAAACGAAAATGCGCTTTGAACTCAATGCCCGTGAAAAGGAACTCGCACGCAAGGGGAGAGATTTCTGCGACCAGGTTCTCTTGCCTCTTGAGATCATTACGGACGAACATGGCGAACTGCCGATGGAGAGGCGAGAGGCCGTCAAGCAGGCGGTCCGCGATTGGGGCTTTGCCGGCATCAACCAATCCAGGGAGGATGGCGGCCTCGGGCTCACCATGGTCGAGCAGACCGCGATCGAGGAACAACTCGGCCGCGTCACGAACGGTCTGTGGAGCTGTGTCTGGCGGCCACCGGTCAGCCTGAGATTTGGCACGACCACGCAGAAGGAGGAGTATCTCGTTCCTTCATGTCATGGGCATCGCCGCGGCTGCTTCGCGATCACCGAAGAAGGAGCGGGGTCGGACCCTCGCCGCGTCCAGACCAGCGCGCGACGGGGAGAAGGCGGATGGGTTCTTACCGGCGAGAAATGGTTCGTCACCTCCTACAACGCGAGCGATTTCATCATCGTCCATGCTCATGTGGATGGCGATCCGGACAAGCCGACGCTGTTCCTCGTCGACAAGCCGGCGCCAAACCTCGTTCACAAGCGCTCGCCGAAATTCATGCACAATTTCGCCTTCGACCACGCGGAACTCCGCTTCGATGGCGTCGTGGTCGGCGAAGACAAGATGCTCGGAGGGATCGGCCAGGGTTTCGAGTTGACAAAGGACTGGTTCGTCGAGGCGCGCCTGCAGATCGCCTCGCACGCGATCGGCGCCGCCACGCGGGCGGCCGAAATCGCCAATGACCACGCTAGCTCGCGCCATCAGTTCGATCGCCCCATCCGCGATTTCCAGGGCGTCGAATTCATGCTCGCCGACATGGCGGTCGAGATATTTGCCGCCAAATCGGCGCTCTATCGCGTCGCCTCGGAAATCGACAGCGGAGGCGACCGAAAGCGAGTCCATGCTCATGCAAGCGGGCTGAAGCTCTACTGCTCTGAGGTGGCCGGCAGGGTCATTGACAAGGCGCTGCAGATATTGGGCGGCCGCGGCTATATGCGCGAGAATCCCGTCGAGCGGCTTTATCGAGACATCCGCGTTGATCGCATTTGGGAGGGAACGTCGGAAATCCAGCGTAACGTCATCGGCGGCCAGATCCGCAAACGCGGGCTCGGCCTTTACACCGAAGTCGCGTAACGCGGCACGCTGATCGTGATGATCCGGAGGAGGACAACAGCGCGTTGACAAAAAGGGCACATATCGAGACTGCCTGTCTGTTGGCGCCTGGCCTGATCGTGCTGACGCTGTTGTTTATCGTGCCGCTCGCGCGTTTCTTCTCGCTCGCCTTCACCGATCCCTTCGGCCCCTTCGCGACATTTGCCACATTGGGCGGAAGTTCCGTCTACCGCAGGGTCGCGTTGAATACTTTGTTCACGGCGGTCGTCGTGACGGCCATCTGCGCGATTTTGGCGTGGCCGGTTTCCTATGGACTGAGTCGCCTCAAGGGAGTCTGGTTCGGCCTGGCGCTCTACGGCGTGCTCTTTCCGTTCTGGATATCGGTCCTGGTAAGGACCTTCGCATGGATGCTCCTGCTTGAACGCAATGGCCCGATCAACCGGTTCCTGATGAACCTTCACCTGATCGATCATCCGCTCGCTCTGCTTTTCAACAATACCGGCGTGGTGATCGGCATGGTGCATGTCCTCCTGCCCTACATGATCCTCCCCCTCTACAGCGCCATGGTGCGGGTCGACCGGCGCCTGCTTCTTGCAAGCGACGGCCTTGGCGCCGGGTTATTCGACACCTTCCGGCGCATCTATTTTCCCCTGTGCCTGCCCGGACTGGCCGGCGGGGCGATATTCGTCTTCCTGCTTTCGCTGGGCTTTTTCATAACGCCGTCCCTGCTCGGCGGCTCCAACGCCATCAACCTTTCGATGCTGATCGCAAGTTTTGTGAACGATCGTCTGGCCTGGGCTTTGGCGGCCGCGGCTTCGATGCTCCTTCTGGCGGCTGTGCTCATTATCATCGGGCTCGCCGCCAAGCTGCTGCCGATCGAGAGGGGCTTTTTCGTGCGATGAGCAAGCTTCCCCTTTTTCTACGGATTTCAGCGAACGGCGGCTGCGGCCTAGTGCTCGCGTTCCTGGTCCTTCCCATCCTTTCGGTCGTGCCCGTCTCGTTCAACCGGTCGAGCTTCATCTATTTGCCGCCGAAGGCCTATTCGGATGTCTGGTATGGCCGGTTCTTCGCGGATACCGAATGGCGCAGTTCGCTGCTGCACAGCATCGAGGTGGCGCTTCTGGCCACGGCTATGGCGCTGGTTTTGGGAACATTGGCGGCGATCGGGCTTCGCCGCGTCGGCGGCCGCCTCCGCGCCGGTCTTGCAGCCCTTTTCCTTGCTCCGATGATCGTCCCCGTCATCGTCACGGCTGTCGCCTTCTATCGAAGCGCACTCGATGTCGGTCTCAACGGCACCATCATCGGAATGAGCCTGGGCCACTTGCTGCTGGCGCTTCCTTTCGTCGTGATCAACGTCGGAATATCGCTGCGCACGATCGATCCCAACTGGATCCGCGCGGCGGAAGGATTGGGGGCCGGGCCATGGACGATCTTCCGCACCGTGACCCTGCCGCATGCCGTCCCGGGGATCGTCGGCGGTGCGGTGTTTTCCTTCGTCACTTCGTTCGACGAGGTCGTCATAGCGGTTTTCATGGCGGCTTACGGAAACAAGACCTTGCCGGTAAAGATCTGGGAATCGATCCGCCTGGAATTCACGCCGGTTGTGGCGGTTGCCGCGACCATGATGATCCTGGTCGCGATTGCGCTCTACGCCTGCGCGCAGGCAATTACGCCGAAAGCTCGGGAGGGCAGCCGATGACAGCTTCAGGCTTGTCCCTTCATATCGCCGGCGTCTCGAAGCGCTATGGAGCCTTTACGGCGCTTGAGCCAACCGACCTCGATGTTCGTGCCGGTGAATTCCTGACGCTTCTGGGGCCGTCCGGCTCGGGAAAGACTACATTGCTCAATCTCATTGCCGGTTACATCGAGCCGAATACAGGCGAGATCCGCATCGGCGACCGCGACGTCACGCGCTTGGCTGCCAGGCATCGCAATATCGGCATGGTATTCCAGAATTATGCCCTGTTCCCGCACATGACGGTGAGCGAGAATATCGGCTATGGGCTTTCGGTGCGGGGTATGCCCGGGGCGGAGAGTGCCCGACGCATCGCTGAGATGCTTGCCCTGATGCAATTGGGCGGCTTTGCCGACCGTTCGATACAGCAGCTCTCCGGCGGTCAACAGCAACGCGTCGCACTGGCCCGTGCACTCGTGATCGAGCCTGATCTGCTCCTCATGGACGAACCGTTGAGCGCGCTCGACAAGCAACTGCGCCGCCAGGTCCAGCTCGAGTTGCGGCGCCTGCATCTCAAGCATGGCCGCACGACCATCTATGTCACGCATGATCAGGAAGAGGCTCTTGTGCTGTCGGACCGCATTGCGGTGCTGGATCATGGTCGAATTCAGCAATTAGGCCGCGCCGATGATCTCTATAACAATCCCATTAATTCGTTCGTTGCGGGATTTATCGGGGAATCAAATCTTATTCCGGTGACCGTCAAATCGGTTTCCGGCTCTCAGGCAGTAGTCGAAGCGGAGGGGTTGCGGAAGAGCTTCACCGTCGAAGCAGGCCCGGGCATCGAAGCTGGCGGGGACGCAGAATTGCTGATCCGACCGGAGCATCTCCAGGTCACCGGGGAAGTAGAAAAAGACGAGCGTTGTGGGATCCCCGCAGAAATCGTCGAGACCGCTTATCTCGGCGAACTCATTCAATTCACGCTGTTGCTCCAGAGCGGACGAACCCTAACGGCAAGGGAGGTTGCCGGCAGGTCGCTTGGGCTCGGAGCCAAGGTCCGCGTCTCGTGGGAGCCAGGCCGTGCCCGGGTGGTGGTGAAAAGTTCAACAAGGGAGAAGGAGAACAAGTCCAATGCGTAGACGCACATTTTTGCTTTCGATGGCTGCCGGCGCGACCAGTCTCGCCACCGGCCTGCCGAGAGGAGCCAATGCCGCCGACCGGCCGTTTACCTTCGTGTCGTGGGGCGGCGCGTTGTCAAAGGCCGAAGAGGATGCGTTCATCGATCCCTTCGGCAAATTGAAGGGCATAAAGGTCGTCAACACCTCGCCCACGGAAACCGCCAAGATCAAGGCGATGGTCCAGGCAGGTTCGGTGGAATGGGACCTTGTCGATGTCGGTGGCCGGACAGTGTGGCAAGGGGCGGACGGCCATTTCCTCGAAAAGCTCGATATGTCCAAGATACCGAACGCCAAAGCGCTCGATCCGAAATGGATTGCGCCAAATGGCATCGCCACGTCGACCGGCGCGACGATCATCGCCTGGTCGACGAGCGCTTTCCCGGATGGTGGCCCGCAATCCTGGGCCGATTTCTGGGATGTCAAACGCTTCCCCGGACCACGCGGCCTCTACAAATATTTCTACTATAACTATGAGGCGGCACTCCTCGCCGCAGGCGTCAAGAAGGACGAGATCTATCCGTTCACGGACGAGAAGGCCAAGATGGCGCTCGGCAAGATCAAGGAACTCAAGCCGCATGTCACGGTGTGGTGGGGGAGCGGTGCCCAGCCGCCGCAACTGCTTTCTTCCGGCGAACTGGCGCTGGCTTCGGCGTGGAGCGGCCGCGTCTTGGCCGCGGTCGAGGAAAAGGCTCCGGTAGGCTACACCTACAAGGACGGCATCGCCTGGGCGAACTGGTGGGTCATTCCGAAGGGCTCACCCTATATCAATCTGGCACATGAAGCGATTGATTACGCCCTCGCCCCGGAACAGCAGGCCAAGCTCCTCACGCTAAAGACTTATGGCCCGATCCTGAGTTCGGTGGCCAGCAAGGCCGACGAGGCATCGAAGAAGATCCTCGTCATGGCGCCGAAGAACATCAAGGAAATGCTGATCATCAACGAGCGCGACGCCGGGACCTACATGACCGACTACGCGGAAAAATGGAACGAGTTGATGTTGCGATAGTCTCAAAATGCGCCTCCCCCGGATCTCTCCGGGGGAGGCATTCACCGACCTCTCCTTGTAAAAACTGCCCCCCAAAGGCAACACGATCATGAAACCGCAACAGGGTGCCCTTCCAGCCAGCCTCTGGGCTGCTACTGCCACGCCACGATCTGTCTACGAGCGCTTTACCGCCGACCGCGATGTCGATGTCGCCGTCATCGGCGCAGGCTTCACCGGATTGAGCACTGCCCTTCATCTGGCGCGCGCGGGACGCTCCGTTGCCGTGCTCGACGCGTATGAACCGGGGTGGGGAGCATCGGGGCGCAATGGCGGCCAGATCATCGCCGGGCTGAAACACAATCCCGACCAACTGGAAGCTGAATTGGGACCGACGCTCGGCGCGGGCATGGCCCGAGAATACGGCGCGGGCGGGGATCTCGTTTTCTCGCTCATCGACCAATATTCGATCCGGTGCGAAGACCGGCGCAGCGGCTGGATCCAGGGTGCGCACGGGCCGAAGGTGATGCGCGACCTCATCAAACCGCGATGCGACCAATGGAAAGCGCGGGGAGTCGATGCGCGGCTGCTCGGCCGGGAGGAAATGTCGCGTCTTGTCGGCTCGAACAGCGACGCCTATTGCGGCGGCTGGTTCGATCCGCGTGGCGGCGTCCTGCAGCCGCTTTCCTACGCGCGTGGGCTGGCCACCGCTGCCCAATCGGAAGGAGCTACGATTTACGCTGATGCTCTGGTGCGACGGTTGCGTCAGGAGAACGGCGAATGGGAATTGACCCTAGACGAGGGCAGGCTACGAGCACAGAAAGTCGTCCTCGCCACCAACGCGTATACCGACGATCTCTGGCCGGGACTTCGAAAGACAGTCATCCCGGTAACAAGCTTCCAGATCGCCACGCGCGCACTTCCCTCCGACATCCGCGAGACGATCCTGCCGGGCGGTCAAGGTGTTGCGGATACAAGACGGCTCTTGCTCTATTTCCGTCTGGACCACGAAGGAAGGTTGCTGATGGGTGGTCGCAGTCCTGTTGACGATAATCCGGCGATGGAAGATGCCGGGTCCCTCAGATCCGCGATCGCGCATATCTTTCCGCAGGCGGCGGCAGAAGAGACCGAGTTCGTCTGGAGCGGCCGGGTGGCCATAACCAAGGACGGCTTGCCGCATGCCCATATATTAGCACCCGGCCTTTACGCGGCGCTCGGATTCAACGGTCGTGGTGTCGCCGCCAGCACTGTCACGGGCAAGCTTGTGGCTCAACTCGTCAATGGGGTTGAACCCGGTGAGCTTCCGCTACTGGTGACGGCACCGGATCCTTTCCATTTTCACTCTTTGCGCAAGCTCGGCGTTTTCGCGCTCAGCCAGTATTATCGATTGCTTGATAGACTTGAGACTAAATAGCGGGGAATATAGAAAATATAAATCACCGTTCAGTAAATAACAGTGAAATGGAATATTAGGATCGACATCACGGAAGCTTCACATCCCGCAACATCCCCATCAGGCCGTCGCTATGGTGAAATCAGCAGTGCATCGAAGCTGCGATTTCAGAGGAACGACGACGATGACCAACCGTCCGGGGAAGCCCTATGCGGGCACCAGGCTCGCGAAATATCTTGAGAAGCGCATCCTGGAACTGAGGCCGAAGAAGACCCAGATCGCAATCGCCAGCGAAGCGGGCTTCGTCAATCCGAACATGCTCGCCATGATCAAGGCCGGAACGGCGAAGCTGCCGCTCGACAGGGTGTCGGCCCTGGCAACCGCCCTCGACAGCGATCCGGTGATGCTCTTCCAGCTGGCGATCGAACAGCTTGGCGGCGACATCACCGATCTTGCCATCAGGCAGATCTTCGGAACCCTGGTCACCGAGAACGAGGTGGCCTGACTCGAGGAAATCCGCAAAACATCCGATCGTACCAATCCGAGCCTCACCTCGAAGGCCCGGTCCGCCATTCGCGGGATCTTCGGCAAATGAGCGGCGATCAGAACTCATACACCGAAGCCTGGCGCCAGGTCGCCCGCATGCGCGATCGTCCGATCACCGTCAACGAGCACTTCTGGATCGAGGTGATCCGGCTCGCGTCCTGGGATTCGGATCCGGCTCCCACGCTCGAACAGGTGCAGCAGCTGCGGTCAGTCTTCCAAGCGCGCTCGTAACCCACCCCATCATCGTTCCGCGCCAACTGCCTTGCGGTTGGCCGAGTCTGACGGCGCGTCGCGCCATCGTCATCCCTATTGGCTTGAAATTCATGGAAAACGAAACCGGATTTGATCCTCGCTGGAATGGACAGTCCATTCCGAAATATCATTGGCATTTTCATCGGCAACTTTGGGAGCGATACGGCATCGTGCTGGCCCCCGGCGAATTCTCCCAGATGCTCCGTGACATCAAGACCGGCCGTGCGACGGTGATCGAGCGCTTGTCTGATAACCGCGTCATCTACATGGTCCGCAACAAGCGGCTATTGGAGCGGTATTTCGTTGTTGTGCGAGACGGCTACATCATTACGGCCCTGCCGCCCAGCAAGCGTTTGAAGAAGCTCCGGCGAGAACTACCAAGTTAGCAACACAAGATTTGATGATATGTTGCCGCTGGACCACGATCTCTGAACGGCTACAATGGCCGAGCCTGCGCCATAGTAGAACGAGAGGTTGCCGCTGGACCACGATCTCTGAACGGCTACAATTGGCTGTGATGCTGGACGGATTCGGAATACGTTGCCGCTTGACC
>JBQCEL010000301.1:0-2454 GCA_051960255.1 Rhizobiaceae bacterium | reverse complement strand
TCCGCCGCGCCCGCTTTTCGGCCTGCCGCGCATCGCCTCGACCGAAGCCGATTACGCGGCGCTTTTCGAAGCGGCGCCGGCGGCGGCGAACGGCATGTGCTTCTGCACGGGCAGCCTCGGCGTCCGCGCCGACAACGACCTGCCCAAAATGGCCGCCCGTTTCGCCAACCGCATCCATTTTGTCCATCTGCGCGCGACGAAACGGGAACAGGACCCGCGCAGCTTCCATGAATCGGCGCATCTTGAGGGGGACGTTGATATGGTGGCGGTCTTGCGCGAGTTGATCCGGGAGGACTCCAAACGCACGAGCGGCGACAAAATGGTTTTCCGCCCCGATCATGGGCACCGGATGCTGAACGATCTCGCGAAGCCGGTGACGCCGGGCTATCCGGCGATCGGCCGCCTGCGCGGACTCGGAGAATTGCGCGGCATTCTGCTCGCGCTCGGCGCGCCGCCCGACCCGCAAACTATCCTCGAATAGGAGGAACCTTTCCTCCGTCCCCGGCGTTTTCTGCCCTGCATCTTCCTTGTGCAAGATGCGGAGGGAAAAGATGGCCGCCGGCAGCACGGATGAGGAAAAAGAGGGGACGGATTCTGCCCCTCTTTCCGGCAATGCGTCCCTCGCATTCCCGCTGACCATGATCTTCCTGATGATGGCGGTCGCGGCGCTTTATTTTGCGCGCGATTTCTTCATGCCGGTGGTCCTCGCCTTCCTGCTCACCTTGACGCTGACCCCTATCGTTCGTTTCTTCCGGAAAAGAGGCATACCGTCGGCATTGTCGGCTACATGTCTCATCATCGTTTTCGCGCTCGTGGCCGCCTCTCTCGGTTATATGGTGAGCGGGCCGGTTTCACGTCTTATGAGCGACGCCCCAGCGATCGGGAGGGAATTGCAGCAAAGGCTGGCGGATATCCGCAGGCCGCTCGATCAGATCATGAAAGCCTCGGAACAGGTCGACAAGGTTTCGGAAGCGGCCAGGCAGCCCGACATACAGAAGGTGGTTGTGGCGCAGCCCGGCATTTTAACCCGCGCCGCCAATAGTCTCGCTTCGGCGGGAACGTCGGCGGCCATCACGCTCATTCTGGCTCTTTTCCTGCTGTCGTCGGGAACGTTGTTCTACGAAAAGATCATTCAGTCGTTCGACCTGATGAGCGACAAAAAGAAAGCGCTTCGCGTGGTCTATGATGTCGAGCGCGAAATATCGCGCTATCTCTTGACGATAGCGGTCATCAATTCCTGCCTCGGCGCGGCGATCGGAACCGGATTGTGGCTGATCGGGGTGCCGGACCCGCTCGTCTGGGGCGTTGCCGCGGCGCTGCTCAATTTCCTGCCCTATGTCGGCGCGCTGATCGGCATCGTCCTCGTCGCGGCCATATCCCTGATCTCGTTCCAGTCCCTCGGCTATGCCGTCATCGCGCCGGCGTTCTATTTCGCTTGTACCGTCATCGAGGGGCAGTTCCTGACGCCGATGATCGTCGGCCGCCGGCTCGAACTGAATTCGGTGGCCGTTTTCATCGCCATGGCCTTCTGGACCTGGTTATGGGGCGCGATGGGAACCCTGATCGCGGTGCCGCTTCTTGTCGTCGTGAAGGTGTTCTGTGACCACTTCCACGGCCTGCGCCATGTCGGCAACTTCCTGTCGGCCCAGCAAGTGATGGAGGAAGAGTGAAGGCGCAAGCGTCCCGGACAAATCGGCTCAGGCGGGATCAGCGTGGAGCGCGCTTGGCCAATATGCGCTGCAGGGTACGCCGGTGCATGTTCAGTCTGCGCGCCGTTTCCGAGACGTTTCGGTCGCACATCTCGTATACGCGCTGGATATGTTCCCACCTCACGCGGTCGGCCGACATCGGATTCTCCGGCGGCGCAACCTTCTCGCCATCCGCCCGCGTCAGCGCCGCGAGGACATCGTCCGCGTCGGCGGGTTTCGAGAGATAGTCCACCGCGCCTAGCTTCACCGCCGTGACCGCCGTCGCGATGTTGCCATAGCCCGTGAGGATGACCGTCCTGGCATCGTCGCGGCGGTCCCTTATCGCCGACACAACGTCGAGACCGTTGCCATCGCCGAGGCGCATGTCCACGACCGCATAGGCCGGCGCCTTCGTCTTCACCTTCGCGACGGCGTCCTCGACACTTTCCGCCGTCTCGACATCGAAGCCCCGCCCTTCCATGGCGCGGGCCAGCCGCGTCAGAAAAGGCCTGTCGTCATCCACGATCAGAAGCGAACGATCGCCTTCGAGAGCCAGATCGCCCATGCTTTCGTCCGTCATTGCATCTTCCTGCAGCATCGCTTCCATCCAAAATCGATTTCGTTCGTTCGGGTCTAATATAGTGACATTTTGCGGATTTCAGCCTTCCATGAAGGCGTTGCGCGGCCATTTGATTGTAATGGTGGCGCCCACGCCCGGTTCTGAGGCATTGGCGAAAGTAATGTCGGCGCCCGAGCGCTCCAGAAG
>JBQCEL010000300.1:0-3374 GCA_051960255.1 Rhizobiaceae bacterium | reverse complement strand
CCGTTGCGGACGATATGCGGCATCTGGTTGCCGGTATAAAGAACGAGCTGGTCCATGCGGCTGTCCCACCAGGCGACCGTGCCCCGCCCTTCGATCGGCGCCATGCTCTGGCGGGCGGTCGAGATTTCGCGGACCACCTTGATCGGGGCGCCGAGCGCCGCTTCGATGTTGGTGTCGACAAAAGTTTCGAGAAAGACGTTGTCGCCCCAGTGCTCATGCAGGAGCGCCGAGCCGGGCTCGCGCGCCTTCAGCATGTCATGGACGGCGGGAAGCTCTTCCAGATCGACCTCGACCATGGCCGCTATATCTTCGGCCGCCGCGCGGGTGTGGCCGATGCACATGGCAAGCAATTCGCCGACCTGCCGCACCTTGTCAAAGGCCAGTATAGGCTGTTCGGAGACCTTGAAGCCTGGAAGGCCGGATACGGCCACGATGGGTTTCACGCTCTTCAGGTCGTCCGGCAGCACGACCCGTTCCCGAACCTCCTCCGGAACGGCGAAGCCACGCACCTTGCCATGCGCAATGGGAGAGCGAAGAAAGGCGACATCCCTCATGCCGGGCAAGCGGATATCCCCGACATACTGGCCGCGGCCGCGGAGGAAGCGGTCATCCTCCTTGCGACGCATGGACACGCCGACGCCCTGTGCCTTCATCGATTTCCTCCATCCGCAGGAAATTACGGCCGCGCAGCCTCACACATCTTCGGCCGACGTCATATCATCCTATTTTTAGGATGACAGCAAGACCTTTGTGTCGGCGGAGCCAAGTGAGCCTGGACCTCGCAAAAAGTCCTTGGCCATCCCCGGAAGGCTTACGCAGAGGCTCGCCGTATGAACGGCCTGGAGAGCTTGGTCAGGAGCGGAGCCGATTTTTCCGCCTCCCGGTTGTCAAGCCGTTCCAGGAGCGTCTTGGCGATGCTCTCCGCTGACGCCCCATGAGTGGTCAGCGAGGGGGTATAATAGGCCGAGGATTCGACATTTCCGATGCCGACAATGGCGATGTCGTCGGGGATTTTCAGCCCCTGGGCATGAATCGCCGCGATTGCGCCAAGCGCGAGTTCGTCGCTGCCAGCCTGGATCGCGCGGAATTTGATGCCCTCGGACAAGGCGCGCCTGACGCTTTCGAAACCGGCCGGATAGCGGAACGCCGCGTCCCAAACCAGTTCCGGCGCTTTCCTCATTCCGGCGGCTGCCAGCGCGCCTTCATATCCGCGGAAGCGCTCGGCGCCCGCGGCGGAGCCGCCGATCCTGCCGAGATAGGCGACGGGACCGCCATAGGTCCTGAGCAAGAAATCGACCGATCGCGCAACCGCTTCCCGGTCGTCATAGACGATCGAGGGTATTCCATAGTCGTGCAGCGACAGGCCGATCGCGAAGACAGGCAGTTGCTGCTCCTCGATTTTCGACGAGAGCAGGCCGATGTTCTCGGGGCTCAGCGTGTCGCTCGTCGCGATGACGATTCCATGCAGATGCATGGAATCGGCACGCGCCAAAATGTTCGCCAGCCGCTCCTGGCTGTGCCCCAGATTGTAGAGCAGGAGGTCGAGACCGAGTTTCTCGAGCGCCAACTGGATCTCCTTGGTCAGGGAGGCATAGACGCCCTGCTCGATATCGCCGACCAGCAATGCGATCGTCGTGGTCCGGCCGCGCCGCAACCCTTGCGCGATCTGGTTCGGACGGAAGCCCAGATCCGCGATCGCGGCGAGAACCTTCGCCTGCGTTTCCTCGCTGACGACAGGCTGCCCGCTCAGCACGCGCGAAACGCTGGCCGAGGAGACGCCCGCGCGCCGCGCGACGTCGAGGATACCCATTTTCTTGGTCATGACGCTTGACTTGGCTCTCTTTCCAGCCGTAACGTCCCTCCTTGTAAACGTTTACAGGGCCATTGTAAACGTTTACAGTCGAGGCATTGGCTTTGAAGCTCATGAATAACCGGTCCACGAACAACCTTCGCGTCGATACCCCCCGTGATGGGCGGATCGTGCTCGACCAGGTCCGCAAGGTCTATGGAGGCGCCGCAGGCGCCGTCGAGGCGATCAGTTCGATCACATTGACGTTGGAGGAAGGCCAATCGGTCAGCGTCGTCGGGCCAAGCGGATGCGGAAAAAGCACGCTCATGCGCCTCATAGCCGGCCTCGACGACACATCTTCGGGCGCGATCCATGTCGGCGGGCGAAAGGTCGGCGGTCCGGTGCCCAATCTCAGCATCGTCTTCCAGAGAGACCTTCTGCTCGACTGGCGCAACGTCCTCGACAATGTGCTGCTGCCGGCGGAAATCAAGCGGCTGGATATCAAGGCGGCGCGCAGCCGGGCCGCCGATCTCCTGAAGCAGATGGGCGTCGCAGAATTTTCCAGCCATTATCCCTGGCAGCTTTCGGGCGGCATGCGCCAGCGAGTCTCCATCGCCAGGAGCCTGCTTCCCCAGCCCAGCATGATCTTCATGGACGAACCCTTCAGCGCTCTCGACGCGATGACGCGCGACCAGATGAACGTTCTCCTGCAGGAGGTGCAGATCGCCACCGGGGTGACGACGCTTCTCATCACGCACAGCATCCTCGAAGCGGTCTTCGTCTCCGACCGGGTCCTGGTCATGTCGGGCCGCCCCGGGCGGATCATCGACGACATCGCCGTGGATTTCCCAAGACCGCGCAAGCTGAGCCTGCGCGAGACCCCCGCCTTCACCGCGATCGTCGGGAGAATCCGCGAACAGTTCGTGAAAACGGGAGACCTCGTCGGATGAACGCGGCGCCGGCTTCATATAGCGAAGAGTCCCCCGTGCAAAAGACGCAATACGGGCGGAGCCGCGTCGCGAGGGCGATGCATGACTGGTTCCCTCCGCTCCTGAGCGCCGTCATCGGGCTTGGCTTGTGGGAAGGGCTGGTGCGCTACTATGCGGTGCCTTCCTATGTCCTGCCCCCGCCGTCCCTGATCGTCGCGGAATTCATCTCGCAATGGAGCTATCTGATCGTCCAATTGGGATGGACGGTTCTGGCTGCGGGAATCGGCGTCATTCTGGGAATCGTCATCGGCGTCGCCACCGGCGCCGCCGTGGCATTATCGGATACGGCCGACCGCATGCTGACGCCCTGGCTGGTGGTCATTCACGCCGTCCCCAAGGTCGTCGTCGCACCTCTCTTCCTCATCTGGTTCGGCTTCGGCATCCAAAGCGAGATATTCTTCGTCGTCACCTTCACCTTCTTCCCCGTCGTCGTCGCGACGATCACGGGACTGAAATCGGCCGATCCCGATGTCCTGCTAATGGTCCGCTCCATGGGCGCAAGCCGCTCGCAGGTACTCAGGAAAATCCTGTTCCCGAGCGCCATGCCGGTGATCCTTTCCGGCATCAAGCTCTCCATCTCGCTTGCCCCCGTCGGC
>JBQCEL010000299.1:0-4119 GCA_051960255.1 Rhizobiaceae bacterium | reverse complement strand
CGAACGATTTGGCGATGTCACGGAGAAGGAAGGTCAGGAGAAAGAAATCGAAGGCGTCGAGTGTCCAGCCGAGGAACGCGGCAAGCACTGTCTTTTTCTGTTCGGATGTCAAATCCATGAAAATCTCCAGTCAATGAATGGCGGCGTCGGCGCAAAGTTCCGGCGATCCCTTGCCATCCATATCAACAACGAAATATGAGGCAATCCTCAAAAATCGCAAAGCCAGCCTTGTTCCGACGCGGGTTGCGCGGAAACTGAAGACCGCCTAACAGAAGGCTAGTGGCAACCGCCCTCGGGTCCTGCAGTCGACTGGCGCTGATCGATGGACGCAATCAAGCTCGTGGCTCTCGATGAGGAGGATCTGAGGATCCTTTCCGCGCATGCGCAGGACTCCGTCATGCGGGTCGGCGATCTCGACTTCCAGCCGTCCCACAAGCGTTTCCTCGTGCCGATGAATCGGTTTGTCTGGGAAGGCAAGAGGGGCATTTTCTCCAGGCTGCACAATGAACGCCACCGCGCCGTCCTGCACTTCGACCGCGTCGTCTCGATGAAGGCGGCCGGGATTTCGCGTGGCAAGCCCGACGAGATCCTGTCGCTTCTGGCGATCCGCTTCGAGCCGGCTGACGCGCCCGCGGGCACCATCGAACTCATCTTCGCCGGTAATGCGGCGATAAGACTCGAAGCGGAGTGCATCGAGGCACGTCTCACCGATCTGGGAGCGGCCTGGGAGGCCTCCTCCCGCCCCGTCCACGATTGATCGATCCCATGGCCAAGTTCCTTTTTCAGTCAGATCCCGGTTTCGAACAAGCTTTCGACGCCTTTCTCGCCACCAAGCGGGAAGTCTCCGAGGACGTCGATGCCGCCGTGCGCGACATCCTGCGCAAGGTGCGAATGGAGGGCGATGCGGCCCTGCAGGCTTATTCGAAGACATTCGACCGGATCGACTTCAACGACACGCCGCTGGCGGTGACGCCGGAAGAAATCGCCAAGGCCGTCGCCGAATCGGACCCCGACACGATAGCGGCGCTTTCGCTGGCGCGGGACCGCATCATGGCGCATCACCGGCGGCAATTGCCCAGGGATGACCGCTATATCGACCCGATCGGGGTTGAACTCGGATCGCGCTGGACCGCGATCCAGTCGGTGGGACTCTATGTGCCGGGCGGCACGGCCAGTTATCCGAGCTCCGTTCTGATGAACGCCGTGCCGGCCACAGTCGCGGGCGTGGAGCGGATCGTCATGGCGGTGCCGGCGCCGGGAGGCAGGCTGAACCCGCTTGTCCTCGTTGCCGCTCATCTCGTCGGCGTGACGGAGATCTACCGGATGGGCGGCGCCCAGGCGGTTGCCGCGCTCGCCTATGGGACCGAGACGATCCGCCCGGTCGCCAAGATCGTCGGGCCGGGCAACGCCTATGTAGCGGCGGCGAAGCGCCAGGTTTTCGGCACGGTCGGCATCGACATGATTGCCGGGCCGTCGGAAGTGCTGGTCGTCGCCGATGCTGGCAATGATCCGGACTGGATCGCCGCCGATCTTCTGGCGCAGGCCGAACATGACAACGCCGCCCAATCCATCCTCGTTACCAATGATGCGGCGTTCGGCAAGGCCGTGGACGCCGCTGTCGAACGGCAGTTGCGGCAATTGCCGCGTGGCGAAATCGCGGCCGCGAGCTGGCGCGATTTCGGCGCCGTCATCGTCGTCGGCGATTTCGAGGGTGCGGTCGGCCTCGTGGACCGGATCGCCGCCGAACATCTGGAACTGGCCATCGACGACGCGGAAAATTTCCTGGCGAAGATACGCAACGCCGGCGCCGTGTTCCTCGGCCGCTATACGCCTGAAGTGATCGGCGATTATGTCGGCGGCTCCAACCATGTTCTGCCGACGGCGCGATCGGCGCGCTTTTCCTCGGGTCTGTCGGTTCTCGATTTCGTCAAGCGCACCTCGATCCTCAAGCTCGGCCCCGGCCAGTTGCGGGAACTCGCGCCCGCCGCGATCAGGCTTGCCGAGGCGGAAGGGCTCGGCGCGCATGCGCGGTCCGTCTCGATCCGGCTCAACCGTTGACGAGATGGCCCGCGAAAACCCGGACAGCTACCGCCTGAGCGATGTCGAACTCGACGCATCGATCGGGCGCGCGACTCCGGATGTCGAGCATGAGCGCGCGGTCGCCATTTTCGACCTCGTCGAGAATAACAGCTTTCGGCCGATCGGCGACGAGGGTTGCGGGCCTTACAGGCTGAAGCTCGCCATTTTGCAGTCGAAGCTGGTCCTCGACATTTCGCGCGAGGATGGCGAGGAGGTGGTGAGGCACATCCTTTCGCTCACGCCTTTCCGCCGCACTGTGAAGGATTATTTCCTGATCTGCGAAAGCTACTACGCGGCGATCCGCAACGCCACGCCGACGCAGATCGAGGCAATCGACATGGGACGGCGCGGCCTCCATAATGAGGGATCGCAGACGCTGATGGATCGTCTGGCGGGCAAGGTCGAACTCGATTTCGACACCGCGCGTCGCTTGTTCACGCTGATTTGCGTGCTGCATTGGCGTGGGTAGAAGCTTTGGCGGGTGTTTTTTCAGGCGGGTGTGAGATGCGCTCCCTGTCATCTTCGCAGAGCGTGGCATGACGGCGGCGGAGGCCCCTGCCGTGCCGGGCGACCCCGCTGCTTTGCCGCGAAACCGGATGCCGGGTTCGGTCCTTTTCCTATGCGGGTTGAACGTCATCCGTTCGCCAATCGCCGAGCAACTGGCGCGCAGGATATTGCCGCCGACCGTTTTCGTGGCGTCGGCCGGCGTCCATGCGGGCGAGCGCGATCCGTTCGTCGATGCCGTTCTGGCCGAGTCGAACCTGTCGCTCGGGAGTCGTCAGCCGCGCCGGCTCGAGGACATGGAAGACGCCTATTTCGATCTCATCGTAACGCTCGCGCCGGAGGCGCACCACCGTGCGCTCGAACTCACGCGCTCGCTCGCCGTCGATGTGGAATACTGGCCGACGCCCGATCCGACAACCACCACGGGAAGCCGCGAGCATATATTGGCGGCCTATCGCGATGTCAGGGATCGGCTTGCCCGCCGTATCGTCGCGCGCTTCGGCCCGCAGCTTTCCGGTCAGCGGGTTGAATAAGCATGTTCACAAAGCCTGCATAATCCTATAGGTTCCGCGCCGGTTCCAGCCCGACAGATCGCCGATGAGGCAGGAACGCAATCCAGACCGAAGGTAGCGAATGCCGAAGGAAGAAGTCCTCGAATTTCCGGGCGTTGTCACGGAACTTTTGCCCAATGCGATGTTTCGCGTGAAGCTTGAAAACGAACATGAAATCATAGCGCACACGGCCGGGCGCATGCGCAAGAACCGTATCCGCGTGCTGACAGGCGACAAGGTGCTGGTCGAGATGACGCCCTACGATCTGACCAAAGGCCGCATAACCTATCGCTTCAAGTGACCTCCAGCAGAGCGCCGGAACGTCGGGCAGGATCGTCATGAGCGGCTTCCAGAAGCTTGTTCTCGCCTCGGGTTCGCCGCGCCGGATAGCGCTCCTGCAGCAGGCAGGCATCGAACCTGACCGCATCATGCCGGCGGAAGTCGATGAGACGCCGCTTCGCTCCGAGCATCCGCGTTCCCTCGCCAAGCGGCTCGCCAAGGCCAAGGCCGAGACGGCGCGCGCCTATCTGCTCGAGGAAGGCGATGCCGGAGACAATTTCATTCTCGCCGCCGATACGGTCGTGGCCGTCGGGCGCCGCATTCTGCCGAAGACCGAACTGACCGAGGAGGCGGTGAACTGCCTCGGCTTGCTCTCGGGCCGCTCCCACCGGGTTTTCACAGGCGTGTGCCTCATCACGCCGGGGGGGAAGATCCGCCAGCGCATGAGCGAGACGCGCGTACGCTTCAAGCGGCTGCCGCGCGAGACGATCAACGCCTATCTCGCCTCTGGCGAATGGCGCGGCAAGGCCGGAGGATACGCGATCCAGGGGCTTGCGGGAGCTTTCGTCGTCAAGCTGATCGGCTCCTATACGGGCGTCGTCGGCTTGCCGCTCTATGAGGCGTGCGCGCTTCTCGCCGGCGAGGGCTACAGGCCGCATTCGCTGGAGGCGGCAGCGGCGTCCTGAAGCTGCAGGACTCCTTCGGG
>JBQCEL010000298.1:0-2997 GCA_051960255.1 Rhizobiaceae bacterium | reverse complement strand
CGCGCTTCGACGAAGAGATCGAAGCCGCCGGTCGAACCAAGCCCCGGTATGCTCGGCGGATTGAAGGCGTTGATCTGCGCCTGCGGCATGGCCGCAAGCTCGCCTCTCACCTTTCCCAATATGCCGTTGATCCCGGTCTGAGGCGTCGTGCGCTGGCCCCATGGTTTCAGAACGACAATGGCGAAGCCGGCATTGGTGGTGCTGCCTGAAATCGGGCTGAAGCCTGAAATCGAGATGACATTCGCCACGCCGTCGATTGCTCGAAGCTTGTCGGTGACTTCGCTCATGACGTCCTGCGTGCGCGAGAGAGACGCGGCATTCGGCAGTTGCGCATCGACCATGAAGTAGCCCTGGTCCTCGCTTGGCAGGAAGCCCGTCGGAACGAGCTTGAGCAGGAAATAGCTGCCGGCCACGATCAGCAGGAAAGCGGCGAGGCCGACCACGAGATGGCGGGAGAGGAAATGCGCCGTTTTGCCGTAGGCGCCGCGCGATCGTTCCATCCCGTTTTCGAAGATACGAAAAAGGCCGCCTCTCTGGCGCGGCTTGCGCAGGATCAGAGCACAGAGGGCGGGACTGAGCGTCAGTGCGTTGACCGCCGAAATCACAACAGCGACGCTGATAGTGACAGCGAATTGCCGGTAAAGCTGCCCTGTTATGCCAGGCAGCAGCGCCACCGGGGCGAAGACCGCAACGAGCACGAGCGTGGTGGCGATGACGGGCGTGGTGATCTGGATCATCGCCTTCCGCGTCGTCTCGATCACCGACGCGTCGGGATTTTCCTCCAGATTGCGCTGGACGTTCTCGACCACGACGATGGCGTCGTCGACCACGAGCGTGATCGCGAGCACAATCGCGAACATGGTGATCGTGTTGGCGGAATAGCCGAAGAGATAGAGAACCGGAAAGACGCCGATCAGGGAGACGGGAACGGCGATGGTCGGAATGAGCGTCGCGCGCCAATCCTGCAGGAAGAGAAAAATGACCGCGACCACGATGAGAAACGTGATGCCGAGCGTCGTCAGGATTTCCTCGATTGTCGCCGTCACGAACTGGGTGGAATCGAAGAGGATGGAATAGCTGAGATCCTGTGGGAATTGCGCCGAAAGCGTCTTCAGCTCGCTGCGGACCTCCTCAGCCACCTGCAAGGCATTGGCGTCGGGGGTTTGCGAAACGACCAGCGTGGCGGTCGGCCTGCCGTTCAGCGTGGAGGAAGAGGTATAGGTCTGCGCGCCGAGTTCGACCCGGCCGATGTCGCGCACCCGCACGATGCCGCCGTCGGGATTCGTCTTGACGATGATGTCGCCAAATTGCTTCGGATCGTCGAGCCGGCCCTGGGCAGTGATGGTCAGTTGCTGCGGGACGGCGCTGTTCATCGGCTCGGCGCCGACGGAACCGGCGGAGGCCTGGATGTTCTGCGCCTGGATCGCCGAGGAGACGTCGGACGGCGTCACGCCGAGGGCGCGCATCTTGTCGGGATTCATCCAGATGCGCATCGAATATTCGTGCAGGCCGAGGATCTGGGCGTTGCCCACACCTTTCAGCCGCGACACCGGCTGGAGGATGTTCACATTGGCGTAGTTGCTGACGAAGAGATCGTTGTGCGTTCCCTTAGGCGAAAAGAGATTGACCGCCAGGAGGAAACCTGTCGAGGCCTTGCGCACGGTCAGGCCCTGCTGCGTCACGGCGGCCGGAAGCTGGGATTCGGCCAGTTGCAGGCGGTTCTGCACATTGACCTGGTCGATATCCGGATCGCTGCCGATCGCGAATGTGATCGTCAGGCTGTAATGGCCGGTGTTGGCGCTGGTCGAGGAGATATAGAGCGCGTTCTCGACGCCGTTGATCTGGTTTTCGATCGGCGCGGCGACGGTGTTGGCCACGGTCTGGGCGTCGGCGCCGGGATAGGTCGCGGAAACCTGGATCTGGGGCGGGGTGATCTGCGGATATTGCGCGATCGGAATGACCGCGAGCGCCAATATGCCGGCCAGAACGATGATGACCGAAATGACGATCGCAAGTTTCGGCCGGTCGATGAAGAAGCCCGAGAGCATCTACTTGCCCGCGCTCGAGGCATTCTCAGCGCCATTCGCGCCGGCATTGGAGCCGCCCGGCGGGGCCTGCGCTGGTTGCGGGTTGACGACCTGTCCGGCGCGCGCCTTTTGCACCCCCTGCACGATGACGGTCTGCCCTTCCTTCAAGCCGCTCTGCACGATCCAGTTCTGTCCGGTCTGCCGCGTCGCCTGGATGCGCTGCTCGGATACTTTCTTATCCGGACCAACGATCAGGACGAATTTCCCCTGGCTGTCCTGCTGCACGGCGGTGATCGGCACGACGAGTTCCTCGTCGGGCTTGGCGGGACGGATGACGATATTCACATATTGGCCGGGCAGAAGGAGCTTCTTGGGATTGGCGAATTCGGCATAGATCGGGATGGTGCCGGTCGATTGATCCACCTGGTTGCTGACGAAAGCGAGCTTGCCGGTCTGGCCATACATCGTGCCGTTGGAAAGCTGGATGCGCGGCAGGAATTCCTGCGTCAATTGCTGGACTGAGGTTCCGCGCTTCTGCTCCGCCGTCACGAGGCGGCTCTGATCGACCGAAAAGACGACCCTGATCGGATCGAGCTGGACCAGCGTCGCCAGCGCGCCGGTGGTGGAATCGACCAGATTGCCCTTCGTCACAGCGGCTGCGCCGATGCGCCCGGAAATGGGAGCCGTGATCCTGGTATAGCCGAGATTGATCTTCGCGGTCTCGATCTGTGCCTGGGCAGCTTCCACATTCGCCTGGTCGGCGTCGCGCGTCGCGATCGCCTCATCGAGCGTTGCCTGGGGCGTCGCGCCTCTCTTCACGAGGTCCTGGTCGCGGGCGACCGTTAATTGGTCGTTCTTCAGCGCGGCCTGTGCTTTCGCCAGCGCGGCCTCGGCGCTCTTCACTTGGGCCTGATATATATCCGGCTGGATGACGAAGAGAAGCTGGCCTTCCTTGACGTCCGACCCTTCC
>JBQCEL010000297.1:0-3427 GCA_051960255.1 Rhizobiaceae bacterium | reverse complement strand
ATCACTCGGGCATGGAAACCGGATTGCTGACGCTCTTCGTGCGCCACACCTCCTGCTCCCTTCTCATCCAGGAGAACGCCGATCCCGATGTCCGGCGCGACCTCGAGCGGTTCTTCCGTCGTCTCGTGCCGCCGGCCGACGATCCCTCGATGGACTATCTCGTCCATCGCCTCGAAGGCCCCGACGACATGCCCGCCCATATCAAGGCTGCGCTGACGGCGGTTTCGCTCTCGGTTCCGGTGATGGAGGGCAAGATGGCGCTCGGCGCCTGGCAGGGTCTTTATCTCTTCGAGCATCGCGACCGGCCGCACAGGCGCGAGATCGTCCTGCATCTCGCATGATGCCTCCTATGCGCCTGGCGGCATCCGCGCTAAAATAATTTTGATCAGGTTAGAAGACGAGAAGACCAATGTCTCTTTTCAGCAAACTCTTCGGCGGCGGCGGACAGGCCGGCGCGGACGCCCGGCCCGAAACGACGGCCGCCACGCAGGAAATCGAGCACAAGGGGTTTACGATCCGCGCCACGCCCTTCAAGGCGGAAGGCCAATTCCAGACCGCCGGCGCCATCACGAAGGAAATCGACGGCGAGGTGAAGGAGCACAAATTCATCCGCGCCGACCGCTTCGCCTCGCTCGACGACGCCACCAGCCTCTCGCTTCGCAAGGGCCAGCAGCTGGTCGACGAACAGGGCGAGCGCATCTTCAACTGAGGCGTGGGCGGATCGCCCTCACCCCAGGCGCCTCACGCCGCCTTCACGTCGACGATCTCGATGTCGAAGACGAGGTCGCGCCCGGCGAGCGGGTGGTTTGCATCAACGGTGACGGAGGAATCGTCCAGATCGACGACGGTGAGGTTCACCGTGCGGCCATCGGCGGTATTGGCCTGGAGGCGGCTGCCGACATCGACATCGACGCCTTCGGGAATGGCCGTGCGCGGAATGGCCTGCACCTGCGCGTCATCGCGCGGGCCGTAGGCTTCCGCGGCGGGAACCGTCACCGTCTCCTTGTCGCCGACATCCATGCCCTCGATGCTGCGTTCGAGGCCGGGGATGATCTGCCCGGCGCCCATCTCGAATTCAAGTGGCTCACGCCCGTCGGAACTGTCGAAGGGCGTACCGTCCATGAACTTGCCGGTGTAGTGGATGCGCACGACATCTCCGTTCTTGATCTCGGTCATGTCTGGATCCTTGTTTTGCTTGGCTGATAAATCGTGACGCCCGCGATCCCGCATCGGCGTCGGCGAAAAGGGCCGCAAGATCGGAAGGCGGCCTCCTCCGCAGATAGGTCGAAACAAGGCGATGTAAACCCCCGGAGAAAGGGCGTGACCCGCCCCTTCCCGGCCGGGTCAGCGCCCGTATTGCTCGTCTGTCACATGCTCCATCCAGGTGACGGGCGAGCCGTCCAGCTTTTCCTGGATGGCGATGTGGGTCATCGCGGTGGTTGGCGTCGCGCCATGCCAATGCTTTTCGCCGGGCGCGAACCAGACGACATCGCCGGGGCGGATTTCCTCGATAGGGCCGCCCTCGCGCTGCGCCCGGCCGCAGCCGGCCGTCACGATCAGCGTCTGGCCGAGCGGGTGGGTATGCCAGGCGGTGCGCGCGCCGGGCTCGAAGGTAACGCTGGCGCCCGCCACGCGCGCCGGTTCGGGCGGGCTCATCAGAGGGTCGATGCGCACCGTGCCGGTGAAATACTCGGCCGACCCCCTGGTGGCAGGCTGCGAACCGCTGCGCTTGATGTCCATTCCGGGCCTCCTCGCTCTCAATTACGAATACGCCATAAAGACCGGCACTTCGGCTTTTTCGAGGATATGCCGCGTGGCACCGCCGAAAATGATCTGGCGCAGCCGGCTTTGCGTATAGGCGCCCTTGATCAGGAGGTCGCAGCCGAGCGCCCGGGCCTCGTCGAGGATGGTTTCGCCGGCGCTGCGCGAACCGGGTGCGACATTCATGGTGCGGGCCTTGATCCCGTTTATGCCGAGATAGGCCGCGAGATCCTCGCCGGACGGGCCGGGCACGCCGGAGCCCTCGACGGTGAGCACGACGACATCGTCGGCCTGCGCCAGGACGCGGAGCGCGAGCGCCACGGCATGCGCCGTTTCCGGGCTCTGGTTCCAGGCGATGACGACCCTTCTGCCGATGCTCTGCGGTCTTTCGGGCGGCGCGATCAGAACCGGACGGCCGCTGTCGAAAAGCGCGGCGTCGAGGGTGAGCGCGCGCGGCCCCGACATCTGCTGGCCCGGACGCCCGACGACGGTGATGTCATAGACGCGGCCGAGATAGCCGACCATGTGGTCGCCGGGCGGCACATTGTCCTTCCAGCTCCATGACGGGCCTTCGACGCCCTCGCCCGCCGCTCTTACCTTTTCCCTGCCCATGAAGGCATGGAAAAGCGCCCGCGCCTGGGCGCTCCTCTCTTCATTGTGCTCGACAAGCGGCTCATAGATGATCGAGGCGCCGACGACGTCGGCGGCCAGGAAAGGCGTCGTCGCCGGGGCCAGCGCGAAGCCGGTCATGCGGCTGCCGAAGATGCGGGCGAAGAGAAGCGCGGTCGAGAGGATGTTCTCGGTACGGTCATGGTCCTCGACGGGAACAAGGATCGATTTCATGGTTCACCCGGTTCTGGCGCACCGGCTCCTCGCCGGCCGCGGTTGATCGAAAACGCCCCTATTTTGCGCCGGAGAGCATGGCGCTGTACAGAATAAAGCGCGAATTTCATGCTCGAACCGCTTTAACGCCCGGCCGCCGCACGTTCGAGGTTGAACGCCAGGAGCCTTGCTATAGCGTCGTCGATGGAAATGTCCTCCGGCCAGCCATAGGCCGCCGCGACGGCGCGGTCGAGTTCGTCATGCAGAGCGGCCAGCCATTGCGGGCGCTCATTGTAAAGGTTGGTCAGCGTCCGCTTCTTCAGCTTCACCGCCGCTTCGGCGTTTCGCGGCAGGATGCGGTCGGGATATTTCACCGGCGCCTCGCCGGGAGCCGCCGTCGGCACGATCTCCGGCACGATCTCGACGAGGTCGGGCGGATTGAGCCAAGCCCGCCGCTTCTCGTCGAGCGCCCGCGCCGCTTCGGCAATCCGCTTCGCGCGCGGGCCGTCGGCGTAATTCGCAGCCGGAATGTTTGGCGTCAGCCCTTCCGGGAACGGAAATGTCTCGAAGGTGGTGCCAATAGTATAACGAGGATCATTTCCCACACCATGCCACGAACCTGCCTGCAGCGACCATTGGTGATGAAAGCATGACACCAGAATACCCAAGAACAAGTAATCATCTCGAGTGATCACTTGCAGCTTATGATCGGGAAGAATACGCGTATCGAGCCAGTCGAAAACGCGATGCTTCGACACTTCGGGCGTGACTAAAACTCGCACAAATGCCTTAGCCGATCGCATAAGGACCGGCCTCGGCTCGACATGCCGCCACCAGAATTTGG
>JBQCEL010000296.1:0-5729 GCA_051960255.1 Rhizobiaceae bacterium | reverse complement strand
CGACCGACACGACCGCTGGGGATCGAAGCCTTCGGACGCCTGGCCTTATACCGGGAGAGAAGCCGCAACTCGTCGAGTTGCGCATGTCGGGCCTCTATATGGCGGTGTTCATACCGAGCAGCCTTATCACGCCTTATCTTCCGCGGTGGCTTGGCGAATCGGGATTTCTCGCCAGTGAAAGCGGGGCGTTGCTGGCGATCCCCATGTTCGCGCGCGTTATCGCCGGCCCCACCATCTCCGCTCTGGCGGATCGCGCTTCGGACCGGGCGCCGGTTCTCATCGGCCTGGCAATTTTGGCGACTTGCGCTGCCGTCGGTTATCTATTCACGCCGGGCTACGCCCTGGTGATGCTGGTCTCGATCATCTACGCCGTCTTCTGGGGGCCGCTGACGCCGCTTTGCGATTCGCTTGCCCTTTCGGGCGTGCGCCGCTTCAAATCAGACTACGCGAAGATGCGCATATGGGGTTCCGTAGCCTATTTCATCATGAATGTGGTGGCCGGCTGGGCCTTGGGATGGGCCGGAGCGGGGGTCTTCCCATGGATGCTGATCGCCGGCTCCGCCTGCATCGTCGTGACGGCCTGGCTGCTGGCGCCGCGGATTGGCCCGCCGTTCCGGCCGGCGCTGCAGCCGGTGGAAGCACTGCCGCGGGCGGCGCCGGTTTTCAGGAGCCTTTATTTCATCCTCTTCCTCTCGGCATCGGCGCTCTTCCAGGCAAGCCATGCGGTGCTCTACACCTTCGCGACCATATACTGGAAAACGATCGGCGTCGGCGGGACGACCATCGGCTTTCTCTGGTCCTTCTCGGTGATGGCGGAAGTTGCCCTGTTCGCGCTGTCGGGGCCGCTTTTCCGCCGCCTTTCAAACGACAAAACGCTTATCCTTTCCGGCGTCTTGTGCGTGGTGCGCTGGGGGTTATTCCCCTTTGCCTGGAAGTTGGGGCTTGGCGTTCCGGGCTTCTTCTTCCTCCAGGGTCTCCATGCCTTCTCCTATTCGGCGGGATTTCTGGCGACGCAACGGATGCTCGCCGAACTCGTGCCCGAGGAACGCATCGGCGCGGCGCAAGGCGTGAGCTATTTCGCGAGCAATATGCTCCTGGCGGTGCTCACCCTCGCTTCGGGTCCGCTCTACGCCGCCTTCGGCGTCGGCAGCTTCATCCCGATGGCGGTCATCGCGGCGGTCGGCGCGGTCCTTTCCACTATTTGCCTCAAGCTAGCCCCAGAGGGCAGGCTCGGGCGGGAAGGCAAGCGAGCCGTCATAGCGAAGGCCGGGTGAGCGGTCCCTGGCAAGCAGGAGAGGTCCGTCGAGATCGACAAAATCCGCATCCTGCGCCAGAAGCAGCGCTGGCGCCATCGCAAGCGACGTGCCCACCATACAGCCGACCATAACGCCGAATCCGCTCTTGCGGGCGCGCCGCTTGAGATCGAGCGCCGCCGTCAAGCCGCCCGTCTTGTCGAGCTTGATATTGACCGCGTCATAAAGACCGCGGATCGCCTCCAGATCCTCGGCTGAATGAAGGCTTTCATCCGCGCAGATGGGAACCGCGTGGCTGACCTCGCGCAGGATCGCATCTTTTCCGGCGGGCAGCGGTTGCTCAATCAGCGCAACCTGGCATTCGGCCGCCACAGCGAGGTTTTCGGCTATGTTCTCCTCAGTCCATCCCTCGTTTGCATCGAGGATGAGGCGGGAGGTGGGGGCGGCGGCCGCCACGGCGCGGATACGCTCGCCATCGCCTTCGCCGCCGACCTTCACCTTCAGGAGCGGGTGCGCAACAAGACGCCGGGCGTCCTCCGCCATCGCAGCGGCATCGGTAAGCGAGATCGTCACGGCGGTGATGAGCGGGCGCGGAAGCGATCCGCCGGCAAGCCTGAAGGCGGGCGTCTTCGACTGCTTGGCCTCCAGGTCCCACAACGCGCAGTCGACGGCGTTGCGGGCCGCGCCCGGCTTCATGATACCGGAAAGATCGCGACGGGTTGCGCCCGCAAGAAGATCGGGCCGCGCCGCTTCGATCGCGTCCAGCACCGACGCCACGGTCTCGTCATAGCGGCGATAGGGGACGCATTCGCCGCGGCCCTGCACCGAGCCGTCGCCGATCGTGCAGGTCACTACCTCCGCTTCGGTCTTGCTTCCGCGCGAGATGGAAAAGGCGCGCGCGAGAGGAAAACGCTCTACTTGGGTTTCAACGGACTTCATGAAATTGGAACCCTTCACGACCTTGATATTTGCCAAAGTGACAGAAACGCTCTGACCGGCTAAGAGGGTGCCTATGTTCGGCAAAGCGCGCAAGAACGAAGAATCGGCACGGGACGGCGAAGAGCCGCCTATCGTCTTTTCCGACGATGAACATGGCGCGACTTTGAAACTTTCCGGCTCCTGGACGACGAGGACGGTCGGTGCGCTCGACCAGGAACTGCTGAAACTCGAAGGCGGCGCTGTGGGCAGGAAGCTTTACGTCGATGTCTCCGGCATCGACAAGATGGATACGGCCGGCGCCTGGATCGTGGAGCGTCTTCTCGCTCAGCGCCGGGCCGGCGGCGCCGAGGTCGAGATTTCTGGCGCCTCGGAACCGGTCGCGACGCTCCTTTCCGCTGTGGGGGCGGCGGCGAACGAGAACGAAGCGCCTGCAATGAGAAGCGATTTCTTCCTGATTTCGTTTTTCGAGGCCGTCGGCAAGGGCGTCTATTCCTTCCGAGGCGACTTCCTGATGGCCATGCACATATTGGGCGCGACGATCCGCGGCTCGCAGATGAAGCTCGGCCGCGGCCATGGCATTAATATCGCCGCCATCGTGCACCAGATCGACAGCATGGGCGTCGGCGCCATCCCTGTGGTCGTGCTGATGTCCTCCATCGTCGGCGCGATCGTGGCGCAGCAGGGCGCGTTCCAGCTGCGCTATTTCGGCGCAGAGATATTCACCGTCGATCTGGTCGGCATTCTGGTGCTGCGCGAAATGGGCGTGCTTTTGACCGCGATCATGATCGCCGGCCGCTCCGGCAGCGCCATCACGGCCGAGATCGGCTCGATGAAGATGCGCGAAGAGGTCGATGCGCTGACTGTTATCGGCCTCAATCCGGTCGGCGTTCTGGTTTTCCCGCGGCTCGTGGCGCTGGTGATCGCCTTGCCCTGCCTCACCGTCCTCGCGAATTTCGCCGCCATAGGCGGCGCGATGGCGACGGCATGGACCTATTCGGGGATACCGCCGGCCGCTTTCCTCGACCGGATGCACGGAGCGGTTGATCTCAACACCTTCTGGGCCGGGCTGATCAAGGCGCCCTTCATGGCGATGATCATCGGCATTATCGCCTCGGTGGAAGGCATGAAGGTCGGCGGCAGCGCCGAATCGCTCGGCCAGCGCGTCACCGCCTCGGTGGTCAAATCGATCTTCGTGGTCATCGTCGTGGACGGGCTCTTCGCCATGTTCTATGCGGCCATCAATTTCTAGCCTCCCGGTATGGGCATGAACAACGCGACCGAGCTTGAGCACAACACGCACGACGCGCCGCAGGACGGCCGCGAGGTGGTGCTTTCGGCGAAGGACATTACCGTCTCCTTCGGCACGACGACGGTGCTCAAGGATTTGTCGCTCGACGTCTATCGCGGCGAGATCCTGGGCTTCGTGGGCGCTTCCGGCGCGGGCAAGTCGGTTCTGCTGCGCACGGTTCTTGGCCTCAACAAGAAGCAGTCCGGCACGATCGAACTGTTCGGCGTCGATCTCGAGAAGGCCAGCGATGAGGAACGCATGCAGATCGACATGCGGCTCGGCGTTCTGTTTCAACATGGCGCGCTTTTCTCAGGCCTCACCGTCATGGAGAACATCCAGGTGCCGATGCGGGAATATCTCGACCTGCCGCAGCGGTTGATGGACGAACTGGCGCGTCTTAAGATCGAACTTGTCGGCCTGGCGCCCGACGCCGCGACGAAATATCCGTCCGAACTGTCCGGCGGCATGATTAAGAGAGCGGCGCTTGCCCGCGCGCTGGCGCTCGATCCGGATCTCGTTTTCCTGGACGAACCGACGTCGGGCCTCGATCCGATCGGGGCGGCGGAATTCGACGAACTGGTGGAAAAACTGCGCGATACGATGGGGCTGACCGTATATATGGTCACGCATGACCTCGACAGCCTCTTTTCCGCTTGCGATCGGATCGCGGTGCTGGGCAACAAGAAGGTTCTGGTGCAGGGCACGATAGAAAACATGCTGGCCTCCGAGGAGCCGTGGGTGAAATCCTATTTCCGCGGCAAGAGGGCGCGCCAGATCGATCGCGAGGCGACGGCATGAATCTCACAGGCTGCTTTACGAATGCGGGGCTTGGCTCGCGCCGGCGCTTCGATCGCGATGCTGATTCCGGATTGGGAGTTCGCTTGTTATCTTCGGCCGAACCTGCAAGGCGATTCGGGTCCGCCATACGAGGTCGGGAAAACAGCGCCGGTCGGCAGGATTAGGAATGGAAACACGCGCGAACTACGTCATTGTCGGCATCTTCACGATCGTGGCCATCATCGCGGCGTTCGGGTTCGTCTATTGGATCGCGCGGTTCGGCGAGACGGGCGAGACGGCGATGCTGCGGTTTCGCATCCCCGGCTCGGCCTCCGGTCTGGGGCGCGGCAGTTCGGTCCTGTTCAACGGCGTCAAGGTTGGCTCGGTGGACCGGGTCTACATCGACCCGAAGAATCCGGGCGTTGCGATTGCCGACACCCAGGTCGACGCCAAAACGCCCGTTACCAAATCGACGGTCGCCGATGTCGGCATAGCCGGGCTCACCGGACAGGCCAATATCGAGCTGCGCGGCGGCAATCCGGCTGAGCCGAATCTTCTGGCGCAGGCGGCGCAACGCAATTCCATCGCTGAAATCCAGGCGAACCCCTCCGCCGTCACCAATCTGCTGGAAAAGGCGCAGGACATTTTCAACCGCACGGACAAGGTGCTCGATGGCTTGCAGGGCTTCGTCCAGGATAGCCGCGGACCGTTGACGCAGACGATCAAGAATGCAGACAAATTCTCGCAGGCGCTCGCCGACAATTCCGACAAGGTCAATGCGTTCCTGTCGAGCGCCGGCGATCTGGCGACGACCCTGAAAGGCGTCTCGGGCAAGCTCGGAAGCACGCTCGACTCGGCGAAAGGCCTGATCGATTCCATCAATCAGGACGAGGTCGCGAAAGTTGTCGATAACGTCCGGACCTTTACCGGGCGTCTTGATTCGGCCTCGCGCAATCTCGACCAAATCATGGCCAATATCGACGATGCCTCGAAATCACTGAAGAGCTTGTCGGATGGCGCAAACGGCACGCTGCGCAAGGTCGACGGTATTCTCGACAGCGTCAATCCCGCCGAGGTGAAGAGTACGATCGCCAATCTCAGCGACGCGAGCGCTTCCGCCAAGAGCGCCATGGCGGATATCTCGAAGGTAACCACTACGGTCGCCGAGCATCGGGACGACATCGATCACATCGTCTCCGAAGCACGCGATATGATCGACAAGCTGAACGATGCCTCAACCCGTGTGAACGGCGTTCTGGCTAAGGTCGATAAGATGCTCGGCTCGGGCGATACAAACGGTCTCATCCAGCAGGCAAAGGACACGCTGAAATCCTTTAAGCAGATGGCCGACACGATTAACGCCAAGCTCGGGCCGATCACTGGCGGCATATCTCGTTTCTCGAATCAGGGGCTTGAGAATGCGAATCAGATGATAAACGACGCTAGGTTTTCGATCGGCATCATCGTACAGG
>JBQCEL010000295.1:0-2918 GCA_051960255.1 Rhizobiaceae bacterium | reverse complement strand
TCGCGGCGATGAGGCCATAGGCGGAGATGAGGTAGGGATTCCCCGCCCCCTCGATCAGCGCCATGTGGAAATCGGCGTCGAGCCTGCGATAGGTCTGGAAAGCCTCGCGGCCGATGGCGCGCTCCATGGCTTCCAGAAGTTGGGTCATGCGCCGCAACACCAGCTTCCTGTCGCCGGCAAAGAGCAGGCGCGCCGCTTCGGTCTCCAACAGCCGGCGGAAGCCCGCGATCTGGTCGATCTCGCGGTCCTCGATGCGGAAGATCGAAGTGCCGCGCTGCGGGTCGATCTGGACGAGACCCTCGCGCTTCAGTTGCATCAGCGCCTCGCGCACCGGCGTCTTCGAAATACCGAGCATTTTCGACAGCCTGATCACGGACAATTGTTCCCCGAGTTTCAGTCGCCCTTCGATGATGGCGTTGCGCAATTCGCGCTCAGCCATCTCGGATAAGGATTCAGGCCTGTTCAGTTTTTCGAGACTCAAGCGCTCGACCTCCCATTGCGACTCCCTTAGCGGAATTTCTTTTGCCCGTATAGACAGTATCTGGAATATCAGATACTAGAAACGGGATTGCCGGTCCGCTATGCTCCCCGCAGGCAGTTTTCGGGATATCGGGACACGGCACGTCAAGCATTGGGAGGTTTCATGTTTCGTTTGAGCAAAATGGCGCGGCGCTCCGCTTTCGTCGCATCGACAATTCTTTCCCTGGGAATCGCCGTCACGGTTTCCCATGCCGCCGACAAGGTGACGCTCACCTTCGCCAATTGGGCGGATGCGGAGGGCGCGACACGGCCGGGCATCCAGGCCGTGATCAAGGAATTCGAAAAGGAAAATCCGGACATCACGATCAACAGCCAGGCGATCTCGTTTTCGGAAATCGCACGCCAGCTCGTACTTCGGGTCCGTTCTGGCAACCCGCCGGATGTCGCGGAAATCGCCGGCAACGACACTTTCCTGCTGGCCCAGACCGGCAAGCTCGCGCCGCTCGACAAGCTCATCGATTCCAAGATAATGGCGGAACTCGCGCCCGCTTCCTATGAAGGCTACAAGGTCGACGGCAAGCTGATCGCCTTCCCCTGGACATTGGCCGCGGCCGGCCTCTGGTACGACAAGGCGGTGATGCAGAAGGCCGGGCTCGATCCGAACAATCCGCCGAAGACGATCGACGAGCTGATGAAGGACATGGCGGCGATCAAGAAGAGCCAGCCCGACGTCATCCCGCTTGGTCTCGACACCACCAACCGCGCCTTTTCGCTGCAATCCAACTGGCCCTGGATGAAGACGTTCGGCGCCGATCCCTTCGCCAAGGGCGGCGCGAAATCGGAGGCGATGAAGAAGTACCTTTCCTGGATGCGCGAGCTTGCCAAGAAGGGCTATATCGATCCGGGCCGCAAGATCGGCGAGTTCCGGCCGCTGATCGCCCAGGACAAGGTCGCTTTCCTGTGGGACCAGGTTCTGGTGCAGGGCGTCATCCAGTCGACCAACAAGATGTCGGACGCGGATTTCTACAAGCATTACGGCGTGACAACCCAGCCGACCGGGCCTTCCGGCAAGTCCTACTCCTTCGAGGGCGGGCACCAGCTCGTCATCTTCTCGGGCAGCAAGCATCAGAAGGCGGCGTGGAAATTCGTCAAATTCCTGGCGACCTCCCCCTATGCGATCGAGCATTACACGCTGAGCTATGAGGCATCGTTGACGCCGCTGAAGAAGGCGCCGAGCGACGCGCTCGCCAAGAAGCTCGACACGCCGGTGTTCAACGCCTTCACCAGCAAGATCATGCCGACGGTGACGACGCCGCCCTACGGGCCGAAATTCGCTCCGGGCTCCACCGCGATCATGGCTGGCGTCCAGCAGGCGGTCACGGGCGATACGCCGATCGACCAGATCGCCGCGTCGATCGAGCAGAATCTGGGCAATTGATGAGTGCGACGACCCTCGATCAGCCGGTGAAGCCGGCGCCTGCCCGGAAGAACGCCGAGCGGGCGCCGTGGATCGACTGGATGGTGCTGCCCACCGTGGTGGTGCTGGCGGTGGTCATCGGCTATCCGGTGGTCTACACGCTCGTCCTGTCGGCCACGAAATACAACATGCTGGACATGGTGCCGCCCCGCTATATCGGCGGCGGCAACTATCAGCACCTGTTCACGGATCCGATCTTCTGGACTTCGCTCCGCAACACCGCGCTCTACACATTCGGCAGCGTTATCGCCTCTTCGCTGCTCGGGCTGACGCTGGCGCTCCTGACGGAAAGCCTGACGGGCTGGCGCTTCCGCAGCGTGCGGGCGCTTCTTCTCACCCCCTGGGCGGTGCCGTTCGTCGTCGTCGCCTTCCTGTTCCGCTACATGTATCTGCAAAATGGCGGCGTCATCAACGCGGTGCTCCTGGATCTCGGCCTGATCGACAAGCCGGTGCTGTGGCTGAACAACAGCTACCTCGCTTTGCCGGCGATCATGGTCGCCAATATCTGGGCGATGATGCCGTTCTTCTTCCTGCTCCTGAGCGCGGCGCTGGCGGCGATCCCAAACGAGGTGATCGAATCGGCGCGCATCGACAAGGCGGGAACATGGAGCATGGTGTTCCAGATCAAGCTGCCCTTCCTGCGAAGCGCGCTCTTCATTTCGAGCCTGTTGATGATCATCTCCAACTTCAATGATTTCGCCAAGATATGGGCGATGACCCAGGGCGGCCCCGGCTATTCGACGACGACGCTGGTCGTCTATGTCTATCGACTCGCCTTCGAGAATTTCAATTTCGGCTACGCCTCGGCGATCGGCGTCGTCTGGCTGATCCTGTTGCTTATCTTCGCGCTCGTCTATCTGCGCGCGGTAAGGGTAAAGGTATGAGTTCCACGACAATGAGGCCATCGCCTTCGGAAGGCCTGACGGCGCGGGGCGGCCTTAGCGCAGGCCGGATTGTCAAA
>JBQCEL010000294.1:0-3714 GCA_051960255.1 Rhizobiaceae bacterium | reverse complement strand
GATGTGGCGCGGCTGCATTCGGGCGATCTCTCGGTGTGGAGCGCCGTCGCGGAGCAGGTCAGGCGGCTGGAGAAGCACGGCATCCCCTATACGATGACGCCGGGGGTCCCCTCCTTCGCGGCGGCCGCCGCGACGCTTGGGCGAGAACTGACCATTCCGGAAGTCAATCAGAGCCTCGTTCTCACCCGAATGTCGGGCAGGGCATCGAAAATGCCGACGGGCGAGACGCTGGCGAATTTCGGCCGTTCGGGCGCGACGCTCGCCATCCACCTCGCCATTCACGCGCTCGACCGCGTGGTCGCCGAATTAACGCCGCTTTACGGTGCAGATTGTCCGGTGGCGATCGTGGCGCGGGCGACGTGGCCGGACGAACGCATCCTCAGAGGCACGCTTGCGACGATCGAAGAACAGGTGGTGGCCGACCCGATCGACCGTACGGCGCTGATCTTCGTCGGCCGGTCGCTCGCGGAACATGATTTTCGCGAAAGCGCGCTTTATGATGCCGGTTATCAACGGCGCTTCAGGGGGCGCGGAACGTGACGGAGACAATGACAACTCTCGAGCAGACCTTGGCGCGGCTCGCCCCGCAGCTCTCGGCTTTCGAACCGGGCCATGTCTGGCTGGCGGGCGCGGGGCCAGGCCATACGGGCTCGCTTACGATCGACGTGATCGCGGCGCTCGGTCAGGCCGATGCGGTGGTCTATGACGCGCTCGTCGATCCATCCATCCTCGACGCTGCCCGGCAGGCGGAACTTCATTTCATGGGGAAGCGAGGCGGCAAGGCCTCGGCGGCGCAGGACGACATCACGACGCTTCTCATTACGCTCGCCCGGCGCGGCCGGCGCGTGCTCCGCCTCAAAGGGGGCGACCCCTATGTCTTCGGACGCGGCGGCGAAGAGGCGCTGGCTCTCGCGCGCTCCGGCATTCCCTTCCGTATCCTGCCCGGCGTCACCTCCGCCTTTGGAGCACTTGCAAGCGCTGGCATTCCCGCTACCATGCGCGGGCTCAACAAGGCCATTATCCTCGCCACAGGCCATGCCGCCGGCACGCCGGACGACCTCGACTGGGCGGCGCTGGCGAAGACCGGCCAGCCGATCGTCGTCTATATGGGTTTGAAGACGCTCGGCAGTATAACCTCCGCGTTGATCGAAGGCGGGCTGGCCGCATCGACGCCGGCCGCGCTGATTATGGCCGCGACGACGCCGGGGGAAAGGGTGCTCGTCTCGACCCTCGCCAGGCTGGCGGAGGATGGCGAGGCGGCGGGCTTTGCCTCGCCGGCGCTTGCGGTGTTTGGCGAGATCGTCTCCATGCGCGCGGAACTGATGGAGCTTGAAAGGCTGGCGCGGTCGGCATGAGCGCGCGCGGGCTGATCATCGGCGCGGCTCGGTCGGGGTCGGGCAAGACCAGCGTGACGATCGGGCTTCTGCGCGCGTTCCGCCGGCGCGGCGTCCGGGTCGGCGGCGCGAAATCCGGCCCCGACTATATCGATCCCGGCTTTCATCATGCGGCGACCGGCAGGCCCGGCGTCAATCTCGACAGTTGGGCGATGCAGCCGGCGCTTCTAGCGGCGCTTGCTTCAGGATCTGCTACAGACACCGATCTCCTGATCGTCGAAAGCGCGATGGGCCTTTTCGACGGTATCCGGGCCGGCGTCGGCCGGACAGGAGCAGGCGCCGATCTGGCGCGACTTTTCGGGCTTCCGGTGCTGCTGGTGCTCGATGTTTCGGGACAATCGCAGACCGTGGCGGCGATCGCCAAAGGTTTCGCCACCTATGACAGTGACGTCAAGATCGCCGGAGTCGTCCTCAATCGCGTCGCTAGCGAGCGCCATCGCAAGCTCGCGGCGGAGGCGGTCGAGGAACTCGGCCTACCGGTGGTCGGCGCGCTGATGCGCGACCCGACGATGATGCTGCCTGAGCGGCATCTGGGCCTCGTCCAGGCGAGCGAACATGCCGCGCTCGAGGATTTCATCAACGGCATGGCCGACAGGATGGAAGCCTCGATCGACCTCGATGCGGTGGAGCGGATCGCCCAGCCTTTTTCCCCTGGCGGTGGCGATTTCAGCGCGGCGCTTCCGCCGCCCGGGCAGCGCATCGCGCTTGCCGAGGATGCCGCGTTCAGCTTCGTCTATCCCCATGTGACCGGGCGCTGGCGCGCGGCCGGGGCGGAGATCGCGCCGTTCTCCCCGCTCGCTGACGAGGCGCCCGATTTCTCCTGCGATGCCTGCTGGTTGCCCGGCGGCTATCCCGAACTTCATGCCCGACGGCTGGCTGAGGCGGAAAATTTCCGAACCGGCATGCGACGCTTCGCCGAAAGCCGTCCCGTCCATGGCGAATGCGGCGGCTATATGGTGCTTGGCGAGACGCTGGAGGATGCCGATGGCATCACCCACCCCATGCTCGGTCTGCTCGGACACGGCACCAGCTTCGCCAAGCGGAAGATGAATCTCGGCTATCGGCAGGCTGTGCTGAAGAGCGATTGCCCAATCGGCCGGGCAGGGGACACTGTGCGCGGCCATGAGTTCCATTATGCGCGCGTGACGCAGCAGGGACCGGACGAACCTCTGGCCGACATCGCCGACGGTCTCGGCCAACCGATCGGTCCTTCCGGCGCCAAGCGCGGCAATGTGACCGGCACCTTCTTCCACGCGATTGCCAAGGGCTGAGCAAGGGGGCTGACATGGAGTTCAGTGCGATCGCCCGTCTGGCAATGGACGACATCACCACCTGCCTGACCTTCTATACGCGGTTGCCTTTCTCCCCGAACGCGCAGGTGCGGCGCAGTTTCGCGCAGGCGCAATGGGCCGCGCCGCTTGCTGGCCTCGTCGTCGGCTTCTCGGGCGGCATCGCCTATGTCGTCGCCGAATTGATCGGCCTGCCGGATTTCATCGCGGCGATTTTCGGCCTCGGCGTCACTATGCTCGTCACCGGCTGCCTGCACGAGGACGGCCTCGCCGATGTGGCGGATGGTTTCGGCGGCGGCTCGGGCAAGGAACGCAAGCTTGAGATCATGAAGGACAGCCGCATCGGCACCTATGGCGTCGCGGCGCTGGGGTTAACGATGCTCTTGCGCTGGTCCGCAATTTCCGCCCTGCCGTCGCCGGGCGCGGCGATGGCGGCATTCGTCGCGGCCCATATGGCGTCGCGCGCGCTGATCCCCGCCTTCATCCGGCTGGTGCCGCCGGCGCGCGAAAACGGGCTCTCGGCTGGGGTCGGAGCCATTCCGCTGGAGGCAGCGCAGGGCGCGCTGGGGATTGGGGTCATCTCTCTCTTCCTGATCGGCTTCCCCGGCGCGCTGATGGCGGCGACCTTCCTCGCCATCTGGTTCTTCCTCCTGAAAAGACTTTCAGAACAGCAGATCGGCGGCCAGACCGGCGACGTGCTCGGTTGCCTCCAGCAAGGCGCGGAGATCGTCGTTCTGCTCGCCGCCTGTTCCTTCCTCAAATGATTTCAACCACGGAGTCTCCATGACCGCGTTCCGATCCATCAAAGAGTTGCGCGACGCCTGCGCGTCCCTGCCCGCCGGCGACGAAGAGGCGGCCAAGGCCGCCGCTGCCCGGCAGGACGTGCTGACAAAGCCGCAGGGCAGTCTCGGCCGTCTGGAAGAAATCGCCATCCATATGGCGCGCTGGCAGGGCAGGGCGATGCCGAGGCTCGAGAAGGTCGAAGTGATCGTCTTCGCCGGCTCGCACGGCGTCACCAGGCGCGGCGTTTC
>JBQCEL010000293.1:0-2299 GCA_051960255.1 Rhizobiaceae bacterium | reverse complement strand
ACGCGCCTACGACGGAGACGAACTCGCCGCCATTGATCGAAGCGCTGACTTCCTTCAGGGCGCGGAAGGGCTTCTTGGTGCCTTCGCCGAAAATCTTCGAGACGTTCTCAATGGTGATCGGGACACCGGAGATGCGATCGGGGTCTTCGAGGATACTCAACGCGGCATTTCCTTTCCTGCCTTATCAGCACCACCCACGGAAGCCGCGACGGCCTTGAGCGGAACTTTCGAAACCAGAAGCGCCTTGCGCCCGCGCTGCACGATGCCGCCATCCTGGTTGACGAGTTCGACATCGAAGGTGGCGATAGCCTGAGTGGGACGCGACTTGCTGTCGCGCAATTCGGCAAGCGTGTAGTTCACGAAAATCGTGTCGCCGACGAAGATCGGCGCGACGAACCTCCAGTCGCTGATGCCGAGAAACGCGATGGCCGTCTCGCGCAGTTCGCCGGTCCTTGCCCACATCAGCCCGTGCGCATAGGCGAGGCCCAGCATGCCATGCGCGACGCGGCGCCCGAATTCGCTGTTTTTCGCATAGACGTCGCTTGTGTGGAGTTCCGAAAAATCGCCCGTCAGGCCGGCGAAGCCGACAATGTCGGCATCGGTGATCGTCCGGCCGGGGCTGCGAAAACGCATCCCGACAAACAGATCCTCGTAACGGTAGGAGCCTTTATCGGCCATCTTATCATTGCTTTCGTTGAAGATGGCAGCCCGGCCGTTCCTGTCCGGGCCGTGTGCACGGCGTCAGCCCTTGCAGGCGTGCAGCTCGGAGTCCGGCGGCAGGAAATCGTTGGTGTAGTAGGCCTTCGGATCCTGCCCCTCCGGCAGAAGCTTCACCTTGGCAAGCAGCTTCTGCGTCAGCGCCCAATGCGCATCCGTCGCCTTGCCGATATATTTCGTTCCGCCGCTGCAGAAAAGCGACGGGATCGCGGCGAGCTGGGCCGCGGCGAGCTTGGTATCGACATCGGGGAAGGCCGCCTTCAGATCCGCTACCGCCTTATCCGGATGGGCAAGTGCGAAAACCCAACCCTTGAGGCTCGCCGCGATGAATTTTTTCAGGACGTCGGGATGGTCCTTAATGAAGCTGTTTCTCGCGAATATGGAGGTGCTAACGGTCGGCACGCCATGGTCGGCAAAAGTGAATTTGTCGAGCTTGGCGCCTTGCGACTCGGCCTGGATGCCGTAATCGTCCACCGATCCGAGAATGGCATCCACTTGTCCGGTCAGCAGTGCGGGAACCATGGAACTCGGCGGCATATTAATTTCATCGACATCGGATTGCTTGAGGTTATTGGCCTCGAAAAAGAGTGGCAGCATGGTTGTCTGGGCGCTGCCGGCGGGAACGCCGATCTTCTTTCCCTTCAGATCGGCGATCGATTTGACGCCCGTCTTCTGAAGCGCCTCGACCTCTTCCGGGTTCGACTGATAGACGGTCGCGACGATCTTCATCGGCGCGCCTTTGGCGATCAACTGGCTGACCGCCACCGCATCCGCATAGGCGAGCTGAGCCTGTCCGCTCGCCACCATTTGCGCGGTATTGGCGGAGCCGTTTCCCTGAACGATGGTGACGTCCAGCCCCTGGTTCTTGTAATAGCCTTCCTTCAGCGCCGCGGCAAACCCGGCATTCGCGCCACCGGCATACCAGTTGAGCTGAAAGGTCACGGGCGTATCCGCGAATGCGCTTTGCGCGAACAAAAGACCCGATATGGCGGCGCATGCCGCCAGCAATTTCCTGCTGAATAACATCATTTTCTCCTCACCCTGTTTGAATAGTTGCCGTTGCTTGGAATCGAGGGGACGCCCCTCACTTCCCGTCGCGCTGCCATGGGGCAAGAAGCCATTCGCTGAACTCAACGATGTAGTTGATGGCGAGGCCAATCACCGTCAGGATCACCAGGACCGCGAAGGTAAGATCGATGTTCATCGTGCTGGTGCCCTTCAACAGGACATAGCCCAAGCCCTTGTTGGCCCCGACGAACTCCGCGACGATGGCCGCGGTGGCCGCGATCGTCGCCGATGTCTTCAATCCAGAGAAGATCACCGGCAGCGCGGCAGGAATGCGCAGATAACGGAAAGTCTGCCAGCTCGTCGCGCCCATGGAGCGCGTGAGGTAAAGCAGCCGCGCGTCAAGAATCTGGAAGCCGCTGATGCTGGCGATCAAGAGCGGGAAAAAGGTCATGAGCAGGGTCAGGACGACCTTGGACTGCATGCCGAACCCGAACCAGACCAGGAACAGCGGCGCCATCGCGACTTTGGGAACAAGCTGGAGCAGCATGGCCGGCGGATAGAGAACCTGCTTGGC
>JBQCEL010000292.1:0-22217 GCA_051960255.1 Rhizobiaceae bacterium | reverse complement strand
CATCTCGATTTCAGGCTTCAGCCCGATTTCAGGCAGCACCACCAATGCCGGCTTCGGCATCGTCGTCCTGAAGCCGTGGGACCAGCGCACGACACCGCAGACCAGCATCGACGGTATCCTCGGCAAGGTAAGAGGCGAGCTTGCAGCCATGCCGCAGGCGCAGATCAACGCCTTCAATCCGCCGAGCATACCGGGGCTTGGTTCGACCGGCGGCTTCGATCTCTTCGTCGAAGCGCGGCAGAACCAATCGCTCCAGGATTTAACATCTGTGGCGAACGCGCTCGTCTATGCCTCGAACCAGGATCCTTCGCTTTCCGCCGTCTTCACCACCTTCACCTTCAACGTCCCGCAAATCTATATAGACCTGAACAGGACTCAGGCGGAAATTTACGGCATCTCGCCCTCGACGGTCTTCTCGACCTTGCAGGCGAGCCTCGGCGCGCAATTCGTCAACAATTTCAATATCGGACCGAACGTCTATCAGGTCCAAATCCAGAACGAGGCGCAATATCGGAAGTCAATCGACGACATAGGCAATGTCTATATCAGAAGCGGCACTGGCGCGATGGTGCCGCTGAGCGCCATCGCCACGATCAAGACCACGGTCGGCCCGCCCTCGGAAAGCCGCTATAATCTGTTTCCGGCGGTCGAGATCAACGGCAATGCGGCGAATGGCGTCAGTTCGGGTCAGGCGCTCGCCGCCATGGGAAACGTGGCCGCCAAGACCCTGCCGAAGGGCTATGGCTTCGACTGGTCTGGCATCTCCTATCAGGAGGTGCAGGCGGGCAGCCAATCGGCGATCGCCTTCGCGCTCGCCATCCTGTTCGGCTATCTGTTCCTGGTCGGCCAGTATGAAAGCTGGACTGTCCCGGTCAGCGTCATCCTGTCGGTCATCGTCGCGACCTTCGGGGCGCTGGCTGCGCTTTTCATCAGGCAACATGCAGACGACGTCTATGCGCAGATCGGCCTCGTGCTGCTGATCGGCCTTGCCACCAAGAACGCCATCCTCATCGTCCAGTTCTCCGAAGTCGAACGGGAAAACGGCGCGCCGGTGCTTGAAGCGGCGCGCACGGGCCTGACCCAGCGCTTCCGCGCCATCGTCATGACAGCGCTCGCCTTCATCTTCGGCGTCATCCCGCTGGTCATCGCCTCGGGCGCCGGCGCCGGCGCGCGCCAGTCGATCGGCACGACGGTGTTCGGCGGCATGATCGCCGCGACGCTGATTGGCATGCTGCTGGTCCCGCCGCTCTATGTCTCGACATTCCGGACGCAGGAGCGGGTGAGAAGCCTGTTCCGCCGCGGGACGGCCGGGAATGTGCAGGCGGACGGGGAGTGACGCCGGAGTGGCGACACTGATCCACTCACCTCGCTGTGCTCGCTGCTCTCCTGCAGGCAAAGGAAATGCGGTGCCTTTTAAGCAGTCGCATTTGAAGGATCCCCCTCTCCGGTTTGCTTCGCAAACCACCTCTCCCCCACTTCGTGAGGGCGAGGAAGAGCGCTTGGTTGCCGAACCCCTTCCTCGCCCCCTTCAGAAGGAGAGGTGTCGAGGCGAAGCCGAGGCGGAGAGGGGGCATCGCGTTAGAAGCGATCGCGCTGCGCTTTTGACATGGTCAATCTCAAAGAACGATCTGGATCCGATCGTCCTCTGCTCTTTGAAAGTCGAAGCAGCTTCCTCCTACCGCTCTTTCAACTCGGCGAGATCGAATGTCCCGGTGGTGTCCGCCTCCACGGCCTTCCGTCCGATCGAGACATAGTGGAACCCGCTCTCGGCCATCTCCCGCAGCGAAAAGATGTTGCGCAGATCGACCATGACGGGCCTCGCCATCAGGCTCTTGTATTGTTCCGGCCGCCTGTCGCGGAACTCCTTCCACTCCGTCGCGATGACGCAGATGTCCGCCCCCTTGAGGGCTTCGTCGGCGCTGGCGCAATAGGCGATCACGTCGCCAATGACCGACCGGGCCTGCTCCATCCCCTCGGGATCATAGGCATGGACGCGCGCCCCCATCTGGGCCAATTCCTCGGCGATAACGACGGCGACGCTGTCGCGCACATCGTCCGTGTTGGGTTTGAACGTCAGGCCGAGGAAAGCGACGTGGCGGCCGCGCACGTCACCGCCGGCGGCCTCGACGACCTTGGCGACCATACGGTGGCAGCGCTGCCGGTTGACCGAGATCACTGCCTCCACGATTGTCGCGGGGCTGAGCGCCCTTTCGCCGATATGGACCATGGCGAGCGTATCTTTCGGGAAGCATGAGCCGCCATAGCCCGGGCCGGGCTGGAGGAAGGCGCGGCCGATGCGCCGGTCCGTGCCCATGCCGCGCGAGACATCCTCGATGTTCCCGCCCACCCTCTCGCAGATATCGGCCATCTCGTTGATGAAGCTGACCTTGGTGGCGAGAAAGGTGTTGGCGGCGTATTTGATGAGTTCGGAGGAAACGACATCCGTGCTGACGAACTCGACGCCATCGTCGATGAAGGGCTGGTAAAGGCGCTCCAGCATTTCCCGCGCACGGTCGCTTTCGGTGCCGATCACAATGCGGTCAGGATGCATGAAATCGTAGATGGCGTTGCCTTCGCGCAGGAATTCCGGATTGGAGGCGATTTCGAAATCGAGCTCCGGATTGGCCTCGGAAACGATGCGCCTCACCTGGAAGCCCGTCCCGGCGGGAACGGTCGATTTCGTCACGATGACCGCGAAATGATCGAGCGCCCGCCCGATCTCCTCAGCCGCGGCATAGACATATTGCAGGTCGGCATTGCCATCGAGCTTCCGTGTCGGCGTGCCGACCGCGATAAGGACGATCGCGGCATCGCGGACCGCTTCGGCGGTATCGGTTGTGAAGTGAAGGCGGCCGGCCCTGATATTGCTCTCAACCAGTTCTGGAAGACCGGGCTCGTAAATGGGCGTGATGCCCTTCTTCAGCTTCTCGATCTTGTCGGAAGCCCGGTCGACACAGGTGACGTCCCAACCGATATCGGCGAGACAGGTTCCACTGACGAGACCGACATAGCCGGTTCCGATAATCGCGACCTTCATTCTGAGATCCTTCAATCGATGGACACAAATGGCGGAACAGTCTGGGGTTGAACCTAGTTGTTGCGGTGCAGCACGTAAAGGAACGCTCGTGCGGAGAAGCCGTCCGTTTCAAAGCCGCCGGGCCGGAGTTGAACCTTATGGAAACCCGGAAAAGCAGTCCAATCCCGGAAAAACGTCCGGTTTTGATGGAATATCTCCGCTTGATAATCGCATCTTTGGCGAGCCGCGAGGAGGCTTCAATAATGGTTACGCGGAGACATACTCCTATTGATGCAGGTGATCAGAAACCGATTCTCCCAGCAGCGGCCTTGTACAATGGTTCCAGGCTTTGACCCTTCGGCATCGCCCCTCATCGCCCTGCCGGGCGCTTCTCCCCGCAAGCGGGGCGAAGGACGCCTTCATCAATGGTTTTGCCAATCGGCAACATTGCCGGTTGATCGACCCCATTGCGGCCATCGGTCTTCTCCCGTTTAGCAGGGAGAAGCGCCCGGTAGGGCGATGAGGGGCGGCGCGTCGCCGGAAGGCAAGAAACGTCTCCCGAAACGATTTGTGATCGCCCGGAAGGTTCTCATATGGCCAGCGATCCCCACTATGCCGCTCTTCCAACCGTCACCATGCCGAAGCCGATATGACGAAGCCGATCCTTGCATTGAAGCCGCTGAAAGCCGAAGGCAACAGCTTTTCAGGCCTTTTCTCCAGCCATATCGACGGCGAGACTTTCGAGCGCGTCGGCTTCGAATGGGAAAAGCTCGGGCGCGGCGTCTATGATGTGGTTCTCTTCCATTGGCCGACCGAATTCTTCCGTCCCGAAAGCCGTAAGGCGACGCTGAAACTGCTCGGCCGGATGCTCAGGGACAAGCTCCGCCGCGGGACGAAATTCGTCTGGGTTGCGCATAATCTGGAGCCGCATGATGGCGGCGGCATGAGATCGGCGCTGACGGCGCGGCTTTTCCTCGGGCTGCTCGACGGCGTGATCCTGCTTTCCAGCCATTCACGCGACGAGTTGCACCGCCTTCATCCTGCGAGCAGGCGCATACCCTCGCTGGTGACGGTGCATGGCCGCTATATGCCGCTTGTCGCCGAGCCGAAAGACGCCGTCCCCGCCGAGAGGCGGAACCGGCTTCTCTTCTTCGGCATGGTCCGCGCCTACAAGAATGTCGAGCGGCTGGTTGCCGAGGCCCATAAGGTGAACACGACGCCGTTTTCCCTCACCATCACCGGGGTCTGTTTCGATGCGGCGCTCAAGGAGAGGATATATGCGGCCGCGGCGGGCGACCCGCGCATCACGCTCGACCTGCGCGACAGCTTCGTGCCCGACGACGAACTAGAGCAAACGATCGACGCCCATGACGCGGTCGTCCTGCCCTACCGCAATATATTGAACAGCGGCGTCGCGCTCCATGCGCTGGGGCGCAACAAGCCGATCCTGGCGCCGGCGATCGGCAGCCTGCCGGAATTGCAGGCCATGATCGGGAGCGACTGGGTGCATCTGTTCGAGGGGGAAATCTCGACTTCCACGCTCGAAGGCTTCTTCGCCGATCTGGAGCGTTGTACGGCCCCGCGCCCAGATCTCGGCGCCTTCGACTGGCAACGCGTCGGCGCCGACGTCACGTGCTTCCTGCGATCACTGAAGCCGGACCAGAGCGCTCCCGAACCTCAAAACTCCCACAGATCATAGGGAAAACTCGCCTTCAGCTTCGAGATATCGGGCTTGACGGGGTCCAGAGGCGTGGCGCGGATTGCTTCCTCTCGCGAATGCGTGACGCGCAGCTTCCGCCGGCCGACGCCGAAGGCATAGTCCTCATATTTGAAGAGCTTTTCCTCTTCCGACAGCCTGAGATAGGTGCAGGGCACGCCGAACGCATCGGCCACCACGAGGCCATGAAGCGATGTGGAAATAACGTGGCCCGCCTCGGAAATGCGGCGGATAACGGACCACCACGGATCGAGCGGCGAGACGACATTTTCCCAGTCCCGCATCCTGTCGAGGTCGTGCAGGTTGGGCACGAAGACGACCTTGTCGCCGCGCTCTTTTGGTTTTGGGAAGCGGTTCTTCAAGAGGTCGGCGACCAGAATTCCGGGATCGCCGAATATCTCAGGCACCTCGATTCCCCGGCGGCGAAGGAAGTCGCGGGTCAGCGGTCCCCTCACGGCGCGAACATCGAGGCTGGTGAACCGATGACGCTCGGCCGGCACTTTGCCGTTCACGCCGGAGCCCCAGATCATATCGCCGTCGCGGGCGAAATGCAGGATCGAGCCGATCGCCAGCAGTCTCGCCTCAGACGGGCGCTCTTCATCGAGAAAGCAGCCCTTGGCGGCCGCCATCTTGGTGACGATCACTGACGAGAGATAGTCGCCGAAATTCACCGCTTGCGGCGGCTTCCAGTAGAACAGTTCGACAACGTTCGGCTGAAAATGCGGCGGCTGACGCGCTTCGGGCCTTATCGGTGCTGCGAACGTTTTCACTTTCCGAACCAGCTTTCGAACCTTTTTTCGTGGAGTCGGCCCTAGCTTCATCGAATGGCTCCCAGGAATTTGCGAATGACGATCCAGGACATCACCCTGGACTTCGGAACGAGCAGTGTGACAATCGCGGCGAAGAGATAGGAGAGCGCTACCGCGACAATGATGGCGAGGAGATCGTTCGATCGCGCCAACGAGGCCGGAAGGGACCTGAAAACAAGCCAGGCCAGGATCGAAGACCCGACATAAAGCGCCTGCGCCAGAAGAAAATCGAAGGCGGAGACGGGTCCGATCCGCTGAACAATAGCAGTGAGGACGGGTAGCCTGAGGACATAACCGCTGATCGCATAGGCCGCCGCGACACCGGCCACGCCCCAGGGAAGACCAACGAAGAACGCGGCGATAGTCGTCGCCGAACCATAGAGACCCCACCGGAACATGGTTTTGGTTCGTCCCTGGCAGATCAGGATCCAGCTTGCCGTGTTGTTGGTCGACTGGATCAGTCCGGCCAGCCCGAGCCAGACGAAAATCGGCGACACCGCCGCCCATTTCGGCCCGAACAGGAGGTCGACCAGCTGATCGGAAACGCAGGTCAGCGCCGCTACCCCCGGAATGGTCACGAAGGCGAGCGCCCAAAGCACTTGCAGGTAAAGTTCGCGGAAACGCGGCTTGTCGTCCTGCACCCGCGCCAAAAGCGGGATCATGATGCGCGAGAGCGGCGTGACGATGTTCTGGATCGGGAACAGGAGAAGCTTGTAGGCGCGATCGTAATAACCAAGTTCGATCGCGCCCGAATAGCGCCCGATGAGGATATTATCGAGATTGCGCGAGAAGAAGTTGACGATGTTAAAGCCCGTCAGATTGGCGCCGAAGGACAGGATCTCGCGATCGATGCCGAAATCGGGCCGGCATGGCGTCCAGCGGCACCATTTCCACGCCGCTGCAAGGGAAACGATGGCCGAAGCGGCGGAGCCGATCAACAGCGACCAATAGCTGAGGCCCCACCATGCCGAACCAGCGGCGGCGAGGAAGCCGAAAAGGGCGCTCAACACATCGGCAAGCGCCAATTTTCCGAAGCGGAGATTCCGGTTGAGCAGACTGAAAGGCACGCCAGACATGCTGCCGATAAGGAGAGGAAGGGCGGCCACCACGGCAATGTTCCGCATGCGCGGGTCGCCATAGAACCAGGCGACGAGAGGGCTGATCGCGATCACGATCACGGTGCAACCGAGGCCGACCATCGCCATGATCCAGAAACTGCGGTTGAGTTCCGCATCGCTGATCGTACGGCGCTGGACGATCGCCTGCTGCAGGCCGAGATTCTGGAAAAGCGCAACGAAAGCGACGATCGGCCCGACCGCGGCGACGAGGCCGAAATCCTCCGGCAGCAGGAGCCGCGCCATGACCACCACGGACAGGAATTGCAGCCCGATCTTGATGCCCTGCGAAACGCCGGTGACGAGGCTGCCGCGCACGGCGACCTTGCCGAACTGCAAGGGTGCGTCCATTTCAGGCGTCTCCCTCGGCGCGACCGCACTGCCTCCCTGCCGGACGGCGGCGGCGCCCGTCGGAACCATGGCTCCCCGTTCTGGCCGCGAGAATTCCAAGGTCAGGCCGCTATCGCTGCCTTGCCGCGCGCGGCTTCGCGCAAAACCTCGAGGAAAGTCGCGAACTGCTGCTCAGGCTTCATCTCGGGCCGCTCGGAATAGCGCCGGGCGGCGGCGGAAAGCGTTTCGTAATGCGCTTCATCGGTCCAAAGCCGTTTCAACGCGGCGACCCATTCCTCGGCCGGCGCGTCATAGTCGAGAATGATACCGCCTTCTCCGATCGCCTCGGGCAGCCCTCCCCGGCCGGAACCGAGCACCGGAATGCCGCTGCAATGCGCCTCTGAAGCGACGCGGCCCCAGGCTTCCTCCCATTTGCTCGGCGCAAGCAGGATTCTGGTGCGGCCATAGACGGTCTTCATGTCGTCTGTCCGGCCTTCCAGCGTCACATTTCTCAACCGCGACACGGTCCTTTCCACCTCGATCTTGCGATCGCCATCGAGTTTCCAGCTTTCGACGAACAGGAAGGGTATTTCGGGGCAGCGTTCCGCAATTTGGACCGCTTTCTCGAAGCCCTTTTCGCTGTAGGGATTGATGAACGTGACGTACTCTTTCGATGACGCCGTGCTGTAGCGGGCCGGATCGATCGACGGCGGTATGACGGTCGACTCGATGCCGAAGCGGACCTTGTAGGCGCGCGCGGTGAATTGCGAATTGGCGATGTAGCGGGCCGTTTTCAGTTCCGAGAGATCGCCGGCCAATTCACGAAATTCGACATTCCTCAGATAGACCACGATCGGCACGCCCTGGGCTTCGAGCGCCTTGCCGAGCGGAACGGATTTATGGCACTGGACCACCGCGACATCGGGCCTTTGCCGGGCTACCGCGAAGGGCACGGCCTCCCAGGGAAACCATGCCCGCACCACCGGGTAGCCGGGGAAATGATCGATGGCGGCGCCTTGCCGAAGCAGTTTGAGCTTCACGCGCGCGGTGATGCCGAAAATGCCGTCGCCAAAGAGCGCCGCCAGAACGGCGGCCTCGTGACCAGCCCGCCTCAACTGTTGCACAAGATGGTGCGTGCTCGATTGCACGCCGCCATGGAACTGCGGAAGATAGCCGTTGCCGCCTGCAAAAAGAACTTTCATTTTATTCCAACCCATTTTCCGCCATGAGCATTCACCCGGAATTCGCCCTCTCCCCGCCGCATTGCGCATTCATTGCGGTAGCGATTGCTTGACCTGGACCGCATGATGCAAACGCTCCTTTCGGGCCTGCGCCGGAAACCCGCGCCGAAACCCCGCGCGAGGCTGAAGCTCGCGGCGGACACGGTCGTGTATGCGGTCGGCGACGTGCACGGCTGTCTCGACGAACTCGTCGCGCTGGAGCGCGCGATCGTCGCGGATGCGGCGGGGTTTTCGTCTCGCAAGCTGATCGTCATGCTCGGCGACTATATCGACAGGGGACCGGCCTCGTCGCAGGTCCTCGACCATTTGATCGCTCCTCCTCCTGCCGGCTTCGAGCGCATCTGCCTTGCCGGCAACCACGAATTGCTCATGCTCGACTATCTCGAGGAGAGAGCCGCGCTTGCCAAATGGATAGGGTTGGGCGGCGCCGCTACGCTGCTCTCCTACGGCATCGATCATGACCGGCTGCAGATGATCTATCGCGATCAGGCGGCGATCGACAGGATGATCAGGGAATCCATCCCTCTCTCGCATCGCGGGTTTCTCAAGCAGCTGCCCATCCTGGTCGAAATCGCCGATTTCATTCTCGTCCATGCCGGTATCCGGCCAGGCATTGCCATCGAAAAGCAGAGCGACGCCGATCTGGTGACTATTCGTTCCGCCTTCTACGACGAGGCGCATCTGCTCGATCGCTATGTCGTCCATGGTCATACGCCCGTCAAAGAACCGGCGCGCGACGGGCGACGCGTCAATATCGACACCGGCGCGTATTTCAGCGGGCGCCTGACGGCCTTGCGCATCTGCAATCACAAAGGCCGCTATCTGACCAGTTGAGGCGTTGCGATTCATACCTTTACATCCCGTCGGCCGGAGCGGTGTAATAAGGCGAATAGCGGTCGAGATATTGCTCGGAGCCGCCAAATTTTCCATAGCGCGCAAGCTTCTTCATGTCCGTCTTGTTGAGGATGATGCCGAGCACCTTCTCGGCGATCTGCGGCTCCTCGTTCAATGTGGTGCGCACGAGGGCGCGGGGCGTCGCGCCCCATTCCGCAACCATGACGAACCCATCGGCAAGCGGCTCGAACGCCTTGGCGTCAACGACCGGGCCGATCGGCGGGAGATCGATGACGATATAGTCATAGACCTTCCTGGCCTCCGAAATGAGTTCGCGCATGCTCGGCCCCGAGAGCAGTTCGCTGGTGTGCGAGACACGGCCCCGCACGACAGCCGGGATGATGGCCAGTCCCGTCTTGCGGCTCACCATGATCACGTCCTGCCAGCGCGCCTCGCCGACGATGACTTCCACCAGCCCCTTCTGCGATGTGAGCGACAGGCTGCGGCTGAGGCTCGGATTGCGCAGATCGCCGTCGATGAGGAGCGTCCTGACGCCGCTGGCCGCAAGCAGTTCGGCGAAATTCGCGGCGACCGTCGTCTTGCCTTCCCTCGGCAAGACGGAAAGGAAGCTCAGGACCTTGCTTTCCTTGCCTTGAAGGACGATGTCGCTCGCCAGCTTGGCGTTGCGGAGCGTCTCGGCGAAGGAGGAAGACGGCGCGTTGGCGGCGATGCGCAAGATGCGCGGCATATCGGGCAATTGCTCGGGGCCGCTGTCAGCCGGCAATTCGGCGGGAATGCTCCCCTGGCTCCGTTTCGACTTGCCGCCGATGCGCGGAAGATAGCCGAAAAAGCTCAAATCGAGGCCTGCCCGCACATCCTCGCCGGTACGGAAGAACCTTTCCCGGAATTCCTGCAGACCGCCAAAGCCGACCCCGGCGAAAATGCCGAGAACGAGCGACAGCCCGAGAACAAGCGATTTGCGCGGCCTCGAGGGCGAGGTGGGCTCCATCGCCTTCGAGATCACCCGCGCTTTCGCGATCGGGAATGAACTCTGTTGCAGCGCCTGCGCATGCCGGGAAAGGAACGACTGGTAGAGCGCCGAAAGAGCATCGGCCTTCTGCTCCAATTCGTGCAGATGCACCATGGACTGGCTGTTTTTTGAATTCCTACCGGTCATCTGATCGACATTGTTGCGCAGCGAATCCTCGCGCGCCTTGGCGACCTGATATTGATTCCGATAGCTCTCGGTGAGTTGCTTCAACTCCTGGAAGATCTGCTTTTCCAGCTCCGCCTGCTGCGCACGCAACGCAACGGCCTGCGGGTGATCCTTGCCGAAACGGCTCTCGATTTCCTGTTCGCGCCGCGTCACGTCGAGATAGCGGGACCTGAGATCGTTGATAATGGAATTGTTGCTCGAATTGGCGCTGTCCTTGTCGGTCGGGATCGTCGCGTTCTTCACCGCATTGTCCGGCCCGCTGTCGACGATCGCCTTGAACTGCATGTAACGCGCGCGGGCATTGGCCGTATCGGCCTGCGCCAGGATCAGCTGCTTGTTGAGATCGGAGAGCTGCTGGTCGGAGAGCAGTTGCCCGCTCGTCGAATTCAGCCCGTTGGCCGCCCGGTAACGTTCGACTTCGAGCGCCGCGGCCTGCGAATTGGTGCGAAGCTCCGCGATCCTTCCCTGAAGCCACGTAGCGGCGCGCTCGGTAGCGTCGAAATTGGCGTTCAACTGATCGGTCAGGTAGGCCTGGGCATAGGCTTGCGCGATGCTGGTGGCGAGTTCCTTGTCGTTCGCGTCATAGGACAGGGTTATGACGAAGCTGCGCCCGACCCGCTCCACGTCGAGATTGGTCTGGAGAATTTCGATCGCCCTGCGGATCTGCTGCTCCTGTGCCGAAAGGGCGGGCCCGCCCGTCTGGCTTGGCGCGAAATAGCTGAGGACGCTCCTCACCTCGCCCTTCGCCCATTCGATAGGAGATTGCGGCGGATTGAGGAAAGCCTGGTTCTGGTCGAGTTTCTCGGCGGCGACGACGGTGCGGGCAAGCCGTTCCGACTTCAGCACCTCCACCTCGCTCAGCACGAGCGAATCCATCTCCATCGCCGGCGTGGTATCCTGGGTGTCGCCGGAATATTTGGCGAGGTCGTTGTCGAGCAGGATGGTGGTCGTCGCGGTATATTCCGACGGCGTGAAAAGAAGATAGGCGACGCCGAGAAGAAGGCCCACCGCCGCGCAGAGCGCGATGATCCTTGCCCGCCGCAAACCCATGGCCAGCAATTTCTCCAGATCGATGAAATCGTCGGACTTCTCCGGCGTTTCCTCGGTCAGGAATCGTTCCGCCAATATGGGATTCTTTTGATGCATATGGGTCAAGACAAGTCTTGCGTTGCGTTGAATGGAGAGGGGGCGATCAGTTCATGATCCTTTGTACCCTCGCCCCGATCGGCATGCTGAGATGCTTGAGCGCGAGCGGATCGCGAAGCGCGGTGGCCAGCGCCTTTGCCGCCGACCTCTTTTTCAGATGCTTCACCAGGGTAAGGAAGGACGCACCCTGTTCCAGGCTTCGCGTCCGCTTCGACTGCGCCGCAAGCGCCGCCTTGTCGAGCACGTGGTCGCGCAGAAATTCCTTGTCGGCTTCGAGCATGGCCTCGATATGGCGGAGTTCCAGAACCCGCGAGATCGAGCCTTCACGGATATGATAGGCGTAACCGGCCGTCGGCTCGACCACGCAGCGGGCGCCTTTCGCCAGCGCGCTTGCCAGGAAGATGTAATCCTCGCCGACGGATAGCCCTTCGACGTAGCGCATCCGGTTCTCGATCAGGAAACGCCGCTCGAAGACCGGCTTCATATAGCCGAGGGAAAACGGCCATTTGAACAGAAGGTTGCCGGCGATGAAGCGGTCGAGCGTCAGTTCACGCAATCCGCCGATCAGCACCGGCCCGAACATCGGCCGGCTCTCCCCTTTCTGAGCGACGACGTCGAGATTGTCGACCACGATCCGGCCGTTCTTTTCTTCCGCAAGGGAGACGAGCCGGCGAAGGCGATCCGGGTAAACGGCGTCATCCGCGTCCAGCATGGCGATCCACCGTCCGCGTGCCGCCGCAATGCCCGCGTTTCGGGCCCCGCCCGGGCCTCTGTTTCGCGCCAGCGCCACGATGCGCACATCGGCGAAGGATCGCGCGATCTCGATCGTGCGATCGGTCGAGCAATCGTCCACCACGACGACTTCGACCGTCACTCCCTCTTGCGCCAGCGCACTGCCGATGGCGCGGGCGATAGTTTCTTCCGCGTTGAAGGCGGGGATGAGGAAGGTCACGTCAACCGGCATTGCCGCGCGCCTCCCTCGTTTCCTCGCCATAAAGGCGGAGTTCGCTCACGCCGAGAAGGCCACCGATTACGCCGGCATGCATGACGAGCCGGAGAATGGCGCGGTTGCGGCGGATCGGAAAGGCTGCAAAAAGGATCGAAGCTATCATGCAATAGCCGACCTTCGCCGCAGCGACGCCGGTCTTTCGCGCCATCCCCCCCGCAATCTTCTTCTCCTCCAGCAACCGGGCATGGGTCTGGCCCATGCGAAAGCGGCGTTTCAGGAGCCAGGGGAAAGAGGCCCGGCTCTCGGGCACCGGTTCAAGCACGAGCGCCCCCGGCGCATAGGCGATCACGCCCCCATCCCGATGCAGGCGCGAAAAGAATTCCGTGTCCTCGCCACCGGTACGGCCGAGTGCGAGGTTGAAGCGGCGCCGGCCGATAAGAGGAGAGGAACGGCGCAGAAGCACGTTACAAGTATAGCCGGTCAGGACTTCCCCCTTCACCCAAACGGGAAAGGTGGAATGAAAGTCGCCTTTTCGCATCCAGCGCGGCGCATCTTTCGGATAGATGGCGCGAACAGGACCAAGCACAGCTTCCGCGCCCGTTTCCAGCGTGGTCGCCATGAGTTCGGAGAGCCATCCGGGAGTAACCGTCTCGTCATCATCGATAAAGGCCAGGAAATCCCCGCCGCCCGCGTCGAGGCAGGCATTGCGCGCGATCGAAATGTTCGATGCCGGCGCGTGGAGATAAAGGATATCGAACGGTATCTGCGGTCGCAGCCTCTCCACCAGATTTCGCGCGCTCGGTGTAAGGTCGTTATCGGCGATGACGATGCGGACCGACGCACGATCCGGCACGGTAAGGGCGGCAATGGATCGCAGCGTGTTTTCGAGTTCTGGCCGTCGATAGGTGCAGACACAGAGGTCCACGCGCGTTTTCCGATGTTCCATATCGCTCATTCGCGCACCTCCGGCCTGCGGAAGTCGAGAAGTTGCAGCCAGAAACCCGCCGACCAGGCGAGATGCATCACCATGGCGGAAAACCCCGCCAGAGGGCCATAGGGATTGCGCTGGCGCACCGTCATCCACGCGCCATAGCCGAGGCAGGTCCCGGCCCACAGCCCGGCCGGCACCAGCGCCATCCAGTCGAGCATCGCCAACGAGGACCCGGCGACGACTGGGAATACCGCGAGCGGGATCATCTGGCGGATTTTCGGAATGGCGCGATGCTTGAGGATGTTCTTGGCGCGGCCCCGTCCGTAACCGAGATACTGGCGAAAAAGGCCCGGCACGGATGCGCGCGGATAATAGACCATGCTGGTCTTGTCGGTCATCCAGATGCGATAGCCGGTATTGCGCAGCCGATAATCGAGTTCGGCGTCTTCATTATGGCTGAAGCTTTCATCGTAGCCGCCGATGGCCTCGAAGGCCGCGATTCGCATCCAGGCATGGTGCCCGTGATCCGTCCAGTGTCCCCTCGTTCCGACGCGGTGAACCGAGCCGCCATTGCCGAGGCGCGAATTCTGCGCCGCCGCCGTCGCCTTCTGGAACGTGCCGACCCCGCGCGTTTCCATTGACACGACGACGGCATCGGCGCCGGTAGCCTCGGCTTCTTCGAGGAGCCTGTCGCAATAGGTCGGCGGATATTCCCCATGCGCGTCGATGCGGATCAGGCTTTGGAAATCCTGCCCCAATTGCCGGACGGCAAGATTGACCGCCGCGCTCTGCAGGCGCCTTTCATTCTCCAGCACGCACACGCGCGGGTTGGATGCGGCGATCCTGCCGATGATGTCGCGCGTGCCGTCGGTGCTGCCGCCATCGACAATCGCAATCGTCATCTCGAGCCTCTCGGCGGGCGGGCCCAGCCTGTCGACCACCGCTTCGATATGGGCCGCTTCGTTAAGGCACGGAATGACGGCCAGGACCGGGCGCAATGCCCGCCTGCCGGTCGCATCCTGTCTCTTCGAGGCCATATCTGTCATGATACCGCCTGAAGGAGCATGTCGTTCATCGGTCGCGACGAAAGCGAGGCGAGGCGCTCGACGAGAGCACGGCAATCCCTGAGATCGCACACCCAGGTCGTCTGGTCCTGCACCAGGATCTTGTTGCGCGCCGCCGTATAGGCCTTGCGATCCATTCCGCCGAGACGATCTGCAAGCGCCCCTTCCGACACCTCGTCCAGCACGATCCCGATATGCCGCTCACTGAGGAAATTGCCCGTCTCCGTCCTGGCCGCGGCGATTGGCACGGCGCCATAACGGCAGCCTTCGAAAAGCCTGTTCGGTAGCAGCCAGCGCGAATTCAGCCCCTCCTCGAAGAAGTCGATAGCCCAGGAGAAATGCACCGCCCCGTAGATCGACGCGAGGTCCTCGGGATTCCTGTAAGGCCCCTCGAACCGCATGAAGGGTTCGGCCGCGGCGCGACGGTCGAAATCGTCGAATTCGGAATAGGCCGGGCGGCCCCGCAGCACCACTTCGAAGCCCCCCTCCATGCGCCGGGTGAAGGAAGCGAGAAGATCGAGCGACTTCTTGCAGCGAAGCGCGCCGAACCAGCCTATGACCCATGGCTCTTTCGCCTCAGGGGCGGCCAGCCGTCCATTGAAAGCTTCAGGCTTTTCGACGAGTTCCAATACCTTGTTGTAAAGAAGCGCGATCGGCGCACGCGTCTGGCCGAAACTTTTGAAGTAGTCGCGCACGAAGGCTGGCGAACTGGTCAGGAGCAGGGCCGCATTGCGTCCCAGCATCCGCTCGGCGCTCCGCATCGCCCAAGAGATGCCGTTCTGCCCTATGAGGAGCCGATGAATATCGAGACATTCATAAACGATCGGCACGTCGGCCGAAAACAGCTGACGTGCGCGGGAGGCAAGCGCCAGCATCTCCAGATTACGGCCGATGATGACGTCGGGTCTCGTCAAATGACGGAGTTTGTTGCCCAGCGTCGCCGCAGCGCGCGCCACCGCCGCGAGACGTTGCCCGAACTTTCCGTCCCGGGTGCGCCCCAGTTCGATCGGCGACAGGGCGATGATGTCCGGCGCCACGTCCGCCGCACGCCGGAAACCCGCCAGCGCCACTTCGGCGCCGCCGGCCCGCAGCATCATCACGCGCCGGCGAACGGCGGGATCGGAAAGATCGTGCACGAAATAGAGGACGCGCAGCATCGATGCCCCTCTTGTCAATCAGATGAGGTTAAAGACGAGGACGTCACACGAAGTCAGCGGGCCGACGTCGATCCTCAATTCGGTGCTGGTCAATTTTTGCGGTAATCCGGGCGCATTGGATACCGTGAACGCGATCCGCGTCTCGCCGTTCGGGCCTGCCATCATTCCCCGTTCCTTGCCTGGGCCGCGCCTCCCATCGCCGCCTGTATGTCCCTATGTCCAGAACGATATGTTGCGTCGCACCTATAGTGAGCGCAGGGAAAGAGAATGTGGCGCCCGGCGCATTTTGCGAGCCCGGAACGGTCACTTTTTGTGGGCGTGCGTTAAGAAGAAAATGGGCTGGTCGCCGCGACAGCCGCGCCATCTTCCTCGTTTTCCTTGAAAAACCGGACAGCCTTCCGATCAGGATCGGTAACAAAGGCGATCCGGGATTCGAGCGGCGTGATGCGCTCATTGCAGCGGATCAACGTCTCGGTCAGGTCGTCGATCCCGGAGATGGCTGCGTCGGCGCGATCGTCCAGCCCTTCTATCCTGCCGCTCAATCGGCGGTTTGGCCCTGCAGCAGGTAGCGGGGGATCGGGCCGACGGCATGTGGAGCCCCCCTTCGCGTAAACGCTTCGATCTTGTCGGCAGCGATGCCGCCAACGATCGCCGGCAAGGCGGAAGGGTTCCTCAGCGCATGAAAACCGGCCCGGCCGATACCGTTTGCCTTCTTCACGTCGAGAAAGCGGCGCAAGGCATGACGGCTCGCGACGTTGCGTTCATGCTGCCGCAACGCATTGCGGGCGTCTTCTGTAAGATCCGGTAGTCCCTTGAGCGCATGATCGGCTTCAAAGAGACGCCTCAAATCCTCCGTCCGGTGCTGACCGCTGAGCGAATCGGGCCGGATGACGGCGGCATAGCCGCAATCGTGGATGATCTTGTAGCGCGCTCCCTTCGCCAGAGCCCTCACGTAAAGTTCATAATCCTCGCCCAGCCGCATCTCCTCATTGTAGCGCAGGGCTGCCCGCTCGAGGAAATCCCGCCGGATCACAGGCTTCAGGAAACCGAGTTCGCCGCGCCTGGCTCCGCGTTTCGAAATGTTCCCCAGGATGAATTCGGCCAGCCCCAACATGCGCGGGGCCGCCTCGAAAGAGCGGACGTCCGGTTCGGAATGCTCGTCCTGCCCGTCGACGAAGACAATATTGTCAGCGATCAGATCCCATTCCCCATGTTGGAAGAGCCTGCCGAAACGTCCTTTCAGGAAAAAATCGTCCGCATCGAGGATGGCCAGAAAGGGCGCGGTCGAATGGGCGATGGCATAATTGCGGGCGAAGGCCGGCCCACGGTTCCTCTCCAGTTTCAGGACGCGGAGCCTGCCGGTTCCGTCGTCCTGCGCCATCGCCTTACCGGACGTGTCGTCGGAGGAACCGTCATCCACCACGACCACCTCCGCGACCATCTCATCCTTCAGGGCCGAGCCGATCGCGCGCGAAATCGTGGCGGAGGCGTCTTTTGCCGCGATCATGACGCAGACTGTTGCCGCCGTGGATATCATGATGCCTCGATTAGCATTGATGCGGAAAGCGTCGCAAATCTACATGAACGGAATCAAGCCTTGCCCCAAAGCGAAGGCATTTTCATGTCAGGAGGCGTTTCCTATCAGGGATGGCGCGAGCGCGACGCATTCGGCAGGCGGGAGGCAGCGGTCTTGGCCGAACTCTTCTCGGCAACCTCAGGCTTCCGCCATCCGGGTTTCTCGCCGGCGTCCTTCCTTCCGGTGGAACGCCAGACGAGAAGAAGCACCACAGCGAAATAACCGATCTGGATAAGAACACCGCAAACGGCGGTATTAATGAATGTCGTCCACCAAGAACCGGTAACAAAAAAGGTGACGATGGCGAAGGTTATCAGAACAAGGACCAGACCGCGAAAGAATAAAAGGAAGGACATCTCTAGCCTTCCCCGGCAATTGCATGCGGCTGCCGCCCGACAACCATGTTGATCGCCTCCTTTCCCGGATATTCCAACGGAACATCAAGGTTTCGCGACCACTTTACCACGTCTGCAACGGAGCCCAAACCCTGCAAGACCCAATTTACCCACATATAACGTATATTGGACAACCCGGGAACACGCAAGAGAGCATCGGATAGTGTCGCAAAGCGCGACATTTTAAGCACTTTCCACAATTGGATCACGATAACAAAGAAACGACCGCTTCTCTGCTCTGCTGAGCGATTTGAAAATCCGCCTGATATTTTTTTCGTATAATCGATATATTTCAGAAATATATTCCTTATTTTAGCAGAAGATTTACATAAAAATACTTGTCGAGGACAAGCGCATATCGACAAGGATCATGATATTTCGTTAAATCTAACAAATTGTCACAAAATATGATGGCATCCGCCCCATTTTTCCGGATTTTGGCTCTCATCAAATGCGGAACGCGCGGTATGTCTGCCATATTGCAATGCAACATTCCGATTGCCGATCTTCTCCCCAAAACGGAGTAGCAAATGAGGTACGCCGCCAGACTATCGATTTGGTCCTTACGCCTGCGGTCCGCAGGCAGCGAGCACGTTCCGATAGGAGGGATTTCCAAGCGCGGCTTCGACATTGTTGCCGCGGTGACGGCGCTGTTGGTTCTTGGTCCGCTCCTTCTGATGCTCGCTCTGCTGGTCAAACTGTCCGACGGTGGCTCTGTCTTCTATGGCCATCGGCGCGTCGGACGCAGCGGCAACGATTTCTTATGCCTGAAGTTCAGGACGATGGTCGAAAATGGCGACGAAGTGCTGATGGCGCATTTCGCTCGCAATCCCGATGCCTGGCAGGAATGGCTGGCCACCAGGAAGCTGCAGTGGGACCCGCGCGTGACGCGGGTCGGTCTGGTGCTGAGGAAGCTCAGCCTCGACGAACTGCCGCAACTGATCAACATATTGCGTGGCGACATGAGTTTCGTTGGCCCGCGCCCGGTGGTGGAGGACGAACTGCAACTCTACGGAAACGCCGTGGAATGTTATCTCAAGTCACGGCCGGGCCTCACGGGCCTCTGGCAGATCAGCGGCCGGAACGACGTCTCCTATGGTACGCGCGTCGAATTCGACCGGCACTATGTCGAGAATTGGTCGTTTACCCGGGACATCGTCATCATCGTGAAGACGTTTCCGGCAGTTCTATCCTCACGCGGAAGCTATTGAGGCTTCGCCGATCGGATAATCGAATGAAGGCAACAGCTGTGGTGACAAGATCGAACAGGATCGTCCATTCAGGCCGGAGGGCAACCCAGGCATGCGCCGGAGCGCTGCTTGCCCTTTTGTTCCTGGTGTTCTGTATTCCCGCGCAAGCGGACGCATACCGTTTGGGAACGATGGACAAGCTGACCATTCGCGTCGCCGAATGGCAGACGGCGCAAGGATCGGTCCGCAACTGGCAATCGATCAACGGCGCCTATACGGTCGGCCCGTCCGGCGACATATCCCTCCCCTTCCTCGGCCAGATGCCCGTCGCCGGCAAGACCACGGGAGAGGTCGCGGCGGAGATCGGGCAGCAATTGCAGCAGAAATTCGGTCTCATCGACAAGCCTGCGGCGTCGGTGGAGATCGCGGAATACCGGCCCGTCTTCGTTTCGGGCGATGTCCAGACGCCGGGCCGTTATCCCTATCTTCCCGGCCTGACCGTGTTGAAGAGTGTCAGTCTGGCGGGAGGGCTACGCCACTCGGATGCTCTCAGCCAGCGCTTCCTGCGCGATTTCATCAATGCGCGCGGCAATTACCAGGTGCTCATCGCGCAGCGCAACAGCCTGCTGGCGGCGCGGGCCCGTCTCGTCGCCGAAGCGCAGCGCCAGGATGACATCGATTTCCCGAAAGAGGTCAAGAACAGTCCCGACGGCCAGAAGCTGATGGCCGACGAAACCGCTTTCAAACAGGCGCGGGAGAAGAAGCTCTCGACCCAGTTGAAATCGCTCACCGACCTCAAGGGCCTTCTCCAGAAGGAGGTCGACTCGCTCGCGGAGAAGATGGACAACCAGAACCATCAGATCGATCTGACGCAGAAGGAACTCTCGAATGTCAGCGCCCTCGCCAAGAAGGGCCTTGCCGTCAACCAGCGGTCGCTCACTCTCGAGGAGCAGATCGCCGAACTGCAGGGAAAGCTCCTCGACATGGAAACCGCGCAGCTTCGGGCGAAGCAGGGCATAAGCCAGGCGGAGCAGGACGCGGCGAACCTCCAGAACGATCGCGAATCGGAGATTGCCCAGGACCGTCAGCAGGACGAGGCAGAACTGCGGGCAGTCGCCCTGAAACTTTCCATGTATAAGGATCTCATGGCGGAGGCGGTGGAGAGCAGCCCTGCAACCGTCGACGAATCCGTGGCCGGCAACACGCTCGCGGTGAGCTATTCCATCGTGCGGACGGAGAACGGCAAGAGCCAGAATATAGCCGCGAACGAGAACACGCCCGTTCAGCCGGGTGACGTCGTCAAGGTGGCGATGAAATCGTTCCCGCTCGGATCGGACTGACCGCGCCGTTATCAATGAGGATTCCCAAGGCGATATTCATCGATCCCGAGCGCAATTCTCTCTACGGGTCATTTGCGATCGCCGTGTCGATGTTCGTCTTCGCCTATTCGACGAATTTCGGCAAACCTCCGATTCTCGTCTACTACGCCTTATGGCTTCCGCTGCTCGCGATCGATTACAGGAGATCTCTCGGGAATTTCTCGCGATATTACTGGATCGTGCCGTTCGGCGTTCTTGCCTGTCTATCGGTCTTCTGGTCGAACGCGCCGGGGGTGAGCGCCCGTGCCGCTGTCCAATACGCCACTCACATCCTCTGCGCCTTGGTCGCCGCGAGAACCGTGAGCGTGAAAACCCTGGCGCGGGGCGCCCTCGCCGGCGTCTTCATCGTCGTTCTCTATTCGCTCGCCAGGGGCTCCTACCAATTTGATCCGTTCGACGGCGACTACAGCTTCGTCGGCGCGTTCGCGTCGAAGAACCAGTTGGGCTTCTTCTGCACGATCGGCATCTATTTCGGCTTCGCCAGCCTGTTCATCCTTCGCGAGAACCGCCTCTGGCGCATTTTTGCCGTCCTGTGCGGCGCGATTTCGGCTGCAACGCTTCTCAAGGCCCATTCGGCGACGGCGCTGATAACGATCGTCGCCGCGCTGGCGACATTGATCGGGCTCGGCGCGATCGCGCCCTTCGCCCCGCGCACACGCAGGATCTTGCTGGCGGCAGCGATCGTGCTCGGCGGCGGCGCGGCGCTTGCGGCGCTGAGCGCCGGCGGCTACGACCTGCTGCTCAACGCGTTCGGGAAGGACACGACGCTGACCGGAAGGACGTATCTCTGGTCGCAAGGACTCGCGGCGGCGGCGCGCAATCCCGTCCTTGGCGTCGGCTACCAGGCTTACTGGGTCCAGGGCTTTCCCGACGCCGAAAGGCTGTGGCGCGAGTTTTATATCGCCTCACGCACCGGCTTCCATTTCCATGACACCTATATCGAGGTGCTGGTCGAACTCGGATTGGTGGGCGCGCTCCTCCTCACTTTCGTCTTCATCGGCGTCGAGGCGAAATTGCTCAGGCGCTTTCTCGACAACCGCAACGATCGCGCCGCCCGAATCATGTTCGGCCTCATCACCATGCTGGTGCTCCGCTCCTTCGTCGAAGTCGACGTGATCACGCCCTATGTGGTCGGGTCGTTCCTGCTTTATTACGCGGCGGGGCTGGTGGCCGCCCGGCAGACGGAACCGGCGGCTCGCGAATCGCACGTTTTGATCCGAAGTCCATCCTAAAGCCTTTGATGGTTGGCGGCTCCAGGTTTTCGCAAAAGATCATATTGAAGTACTTTCCGGGCCTCCCGCCCGGTCGGGAACATCAGCATCGTGACAATCGTTCGCCCGATCGACGTGCCGTCCAAAGAACGCTTGCACACGGTTGCAAAACAGGCAAGTCTCTTTGCCGACTAATTCTCTATCGAGTCGTTTCCGTCTAAAAACTGACACTCATGAGCGACAAGAAAAAAGCAGTGGAGCGAGCGGAGAAGGGCAAGGCTGTCCACCAGATCGCCGCCCTTCCCTTCAGGATCGGAGAGGACGGAAAAATAGAGGTGATGTTGGTCACATCGCGCGAAACGAGGCGCTTCACGCTGCCGAAGGGATGGCGCATGAAAGGAAAGAGCGACCGCCAGGCGGCGGCGATCGAAGCGAGGCAGGAGGCCGGCGTGAAGGGGAGGATGCTCAAGCAGTCGCCCGGCTCCTACCACTATTGGAAGCGGCTTCCCACCGCCTTCGTCAGGGTGGATGTCGATGTCTATCTGCTTGCCGTCGAGGAGGAGCAGAAGCGCTGGAAGGAGAAAGTCGAGCGCTCGCGGGCATGGCTCTCGCCCGAAGACGCCGCGCTTCTGGTTGACGAGCCGGAACTCGCCACCTTGCTGCGGTCGCTTGACGTGGAAAGTCTCTCGTAGCGCCTGTAGACGGCCACTTCAGCGTCGCCTCGATCTTTTGGCGGATGTCGCAAATGTCGCTGACCCAGTCACACCGCAAAGGCTGACCCAGTCATACCGCAAAGAATGAACAGGTCACGACGTCGTCTCCTTCTTCGCGGCGCTGTCGGACTTGCCCGAGCGCTCGGCCTCCCGGGCCGCATCGTCACGGCGCACGCGCTCGCCCGCCACCAGCACGATCGGGGAAGCGCACCCGGCAAGGACAGCGCC
>JBQCEL010000291.1:0-2083 GCA_051960255.1 Rhizobiaceae bacterium | reverse complement strand
AGGCATTCCTGCATGATCGTCGCCTGCGGCACACCGAAGCCGCGGAAGGCGCCCGCGATCGGCCCGTTGGTGTGGACGGCGCGGCCGACGGCGCGATAATTCGGCGTCACATAGGGGCCGGAGGCGTGGACCGGCACGCGGTTCGCCACCGTAGGCCCCCAACTCGCATAGGCGCCGGTGTTGAAATCGGCCTCGAAGATCATGCCGGCGACGCGGCCCTCGGCATCCGCGCCGATCCGCGCTCTCATATGGGCCGGGTGGCGCTTGGTCGTGGAGGCCATGGATTCGGTGCGCGTATAGGCGAGATAAGCCGGCCGCCCGGTCTTGAGCGCCACGAGGCCGATCAGCGGCTGCAGCGAAACATCGAGCTTGGAGCCGAAACCGCCGCCGGTCGCCGTCGCGACGATGCGCACCTTTTCCGGCGGCAGGCCGAGCACGATCGCGGTGTCGTTGCGGTCCATATAGGGCGCTTGCGTGCAGGCCTTGATGACGAGCGTGTCGCCATCCATGAAGGCATAGCCCGCCTCGGGCTCGATATAGGCGTGTTCGACATAGGACGTTTCGATCACGCGCTCGGCCGTGACCGCCGCTTCGGCGAGTGCCGCTTCCGGATCGCCGCATTCGACGAAACCCTGGGTGAGGATGTTGCCGGCGCGTCCGGGGTGAATGAGCTCGGAGCCTCCCGCCCGCGCCTCGGCGGGCGACAAGGCGTGCGGGAGCATGGTCCATGTCACCGGGAAATCCGCCGGATCGATCGCTTCGATTGCTTGGCGCTCACCGGCAATAAGCGCCACGGCCTCGCCACGGAACCGCGCATGACCTTCGGCAAGCGCGGGCTGGTCGGCAAAAGGCGCGATGACGCCGAAGCAATTCTTTCCAGGGATGTCGGCGGCGGTATAGACGTCGGCCACGCCCGGATGTTCCGCCATGAACGCATCGAGATCGCCGAAGCTGAAGGAGGCGCGCCAATAGGGCGAGCGGATGACGAGGACGGAAAGCGCATCCGCCGGCCGCTCGTCAGCGCCGAACTTGTCCGTGCCGGAGACTTTCGGGACTCCGTCCAGCCGGATCGGCGAGGCGCCGACGGCATGGCCGGCGGCGGGGGAGCGGAGGTCGGGGGCAGAAGCGAGGCCATGTAATGAATTTACCCCCACCCCTAACCCCTCCCCACAAGGGGGAGGGGAACCCACTCTGGCACCTCGTACACCAAGCCTTGCCGATTCGCCGCTGACCGGGCGGCCGCCTCTTGCCCCTCCCCGTTGGGGGGAGGGGTTGGGGGTGGGGGTCATCTTCGGATAAACCGCAGTTCGCCCCGCCACGTCCATCACCGCCGCGATGATCTTGCGGTAGCCGGTGCAGCGGCAGAGCACGCCGCCCAACGCATCCATCACTTCTGCTTCGGTAGGATGGGAATTCTGCTCCAGAAGCGCCGTCGCGGCGACGAGAAAGCCGGGCGTGCAGATGCCGCATTGCGCCGCGCCATGTTTCAGAAAGGCGGCCTGCAGATCGGAAAGCCTGCCGTTCGCCAGCCCCTCGACCGTGCGGACGGTATGCCCCTCGACCGATGCCGCCGGGACGAGGCAGGCGCAGACGGGTTCGCCATCGACGATTACGGTGCAGGCGCCGCAATCGCCGGCATCGCAACCAACCTTGGTGCCGGTCAAAGAGAGCGTGTCGCGCAGCACAGCCGAAAGGCGCTGGACCGGAGGGACAGCGACCGTGACGGGCTGGCCGTTCACCTCGAAAGCGATTTCAGCGCGCTCCGGGTTCATGCGGCAGCCCTCCCTTCAGGCCGGCCTTCAGGTCGCTCTCCACTGGCCGCCTTGCGGATCGCGCGCGCAAGAATCTCGCGCGCCGCCGCCAGCCTGTATTCGGCGGAGCCGCGAACGTCGTCGATCGGGGCGAGGCCGGAAAGATGACCGGGCTCGATCCGGGCCGCCAGCGCCGAATCCGCCTTTTGTCCGATAAGGGCCGCTTCCAGCGCCGGCAGACGTTTGGCTACCGCCGAGCATGAGCCGATCGCCAGCGCCGCTTCCGCGATCCGCCCCTCGTGATCCAGCACGAGCCGCGCCGCGGCCATGGC